>JAGRPD010000075.1 GCA_020439875.1 Verrucomicrobiales bacterium | reverse complement strand
ACCCGCCCCGCCAATCCCACCCGGCCGCAGCCCACGGACCCCTGAGACTTCCATTTCCCGACGCAGCCTATCCAATCCCTCACCATCCCATTGACCCATGAATTACGTTCGTCCCTTCGTCGATCCTGCAGTGCCAACTCAATACGAGTTAGCGTGCATCCAAGCGGCTTTGAGTTTCCTGCTGCGAAGTCAGCCTGCGGTCTTTCCTGCGCCCAGTCCAAGCAATCTTGCTGATTTCAATTCGGAAGTTGCCAACGGAACTTATGGTATCAAAACCAAACTGGTATTGAAGCTGTGCCGCGACGCATTTGGATTGACAGGCGCAATCACAGTTAATGTCGATCTCGCGAACATGGTCAATCAAGTTCTTGCCGATAGAGGCCAGATTTCCCGTATTCGCGGAAAGTTGCTTAATCAGCGCGGAAATGGTGTAATGGGTCTGAGAATCCAGACCCTTTATTTGTTTGGACCTGACGCAACGCAGCCGATTGGAACGGATGGAGAGAGTGATTCGCAAGGACGCTATGAAATCTTCTATGACTTCACAGGCGCAATTCAGGCAAACATGCTTAAATTTGAAGTTCTCGCTGGCGCGGCTGGAATTCCGGTAGATATTGAATTTCCTATTGTCTTCTGGGACGATAATCTCCTAGATTATGATCTGAATCTCGTCGTCTTGGATCCCCAGTTTCAGGGGGACGTAGAGTATAGCAAAATTAGAACGAAGCTTTTAGGATTACTTCACCCGCCGAGCATCTTGGAGATCACGACATCCGATGCCATAGCGCAAGCGCCCTTCTCGGGATTTACTCCAGAGGAGATTCAGCACTGGCTGGTCACCGAACACCTTCACGCTTTTTTCTTTCGGGAAACCGCCACGCCGCTGCCGATTCAAGCTGTGTACGCCCTTGTCCGCCGGAATGCCCTGCAATACATAATTTGGTCAACTCCGCCACTTGCTCAGCTTGCGACCACGACGGACACGATTGCCGCGGCGAATGGCATGGCGGCGGACGGAGCGGCCTACAGAACTCTCATTGAAAAGCAGCTGCGAATTCTTGGCAGCTATTGTGATGGTTGGTGGGTTCGTTTCATCTACGAGGCTGAAAGGGAATACTGGGTCAGGACCCATAAAGACGAGCCGCAGGAGACTCCGGACCATCTACTTGTGGCGCGCGCAAGGGAGATTCCCGATGACACGCTCCCGGAGGAACTTCAAAAATATAAACTTTCTCGTTCAGTGCTCACCGCACTAAACGTCATTCGGGCTCGCTGGCCCAGGCAACCCGACGATCCCAACGTCAATGACTTCGGCACCGGTGACGTTCTGGCGCCACCGGTTAATCTAGACCCCGACTTGGTGGCTCTAGTAGCCGCCGACGTATTGCCGCCGTTACATCGCTCAGTGGCGGATGCCATCCTTGCTGAACAGGCTAATGCCGAAGCTGTGCCCCCCTGGCTTGGCTTCCGAATCGTGACCAGCGATGCCTACAAGCTTGCCGTCCACGCACATTTTGACGGTGTCCGCACCAAGGCACTGCTCGGACTCCAACGGATTGTGAAGCTCAAACCGGACCCGAAGGAAGTGAAGTTCCTCCTCGAAGCGGATCTAGATTCAGCCTGGAGAATTGTCTGTCTGGGATGGACGGCGTTTTTCAAGCGCTATTGGGAGTGCTTGGGTGACGGTTCCCCGAAGCCTACACCGGAGGCACGGAAGAAGGCGCAGGACTTGTTCGACAATGCGGTGGCCGCCAGCCATCAGACAGCCCACGCGAAGGGAGAGGTGCATTCACTAACGACCGCCCATCACGTATCTGCCTTCATCAGCAAGGGAGACCGAGAGAAATTTGCCTCGGCACTGGAAAAACATCACGCCGATTCGATCGGCACAGTGGTGCCGACTTGGGAGCGTTTGTTCGGATCACTGGACTCCTGCGCCTGCGAGCAATGCCAGTCCATTCATGGGCCCGCATCATATCTCGTGGACGTGCTGGAATACTTCAAGCGTCTCAGCACGGGCGAGCCCGAGGTGTGTGACGATGCCAATGGAGATCGCCCCTGCCTCTGCCCGGAGCCAGAGATGGATCGTGCGAATGTGTTTCAAATCCTGATGGGGCGGCGCAAGGACATTGGTTACCTGGATCTCAACTGCGCCAACGCGAACACACCCGTGCCATACATTGACCTTGTTTGCGAACTACTCGAAGAAGCAGTGACGCCCTCCACCGTAGAGGTGAAGGTCAGCCTTCAGGAAGGCCAGATCGACCTGAATGTGCTGAACGAACTGCAGGTGCATTTCCCCGAACTCACGTCCGAGGCGGAAGTGACACTGGACTCGTTTGGGAACTGGGTGGTGCGTGACGAGCGCATTGTGGTGCTGGTGGAGAAGGCGAAGGGCTCTGACAAGCGCGGCATTCAACTCGCCCAGCGCCTGCGCCAGACCTACGGCTCGGAGCAGGAAGTGGCCGCCGCTCCTGAATACGTGAATCTGAAGGCGCTTGATGTGCTGGCCTGCCGAAGCACGGCTGGGAACAAGAAGTATCCGCCCTGCCTCGAACTCCCGCTGGATGTGAACCGCATGGAGGCAGCGGCCTACTTCCAGGGGCTGGAAACGAGTCGACTGGAAGTGCTGAGAAAGCTGGAGAAATGGCCACTCGCCGAGGCTGACTTCCCTTTTGATTCCCTCGTCAATGAACTCCTGGGCCTGACTCCGGCAGAGGCGGAGTTGATTGCCGTAAGTGATCCGGCGCATCAGGAGCATTACTGGTCTGCCACGCCTGAGGCAATGAGTCAGCTTCGTTGTTTCCTGGATCACACGGGACTCAAGTCAGAGCCTGTGGGCATGAGCGAGTTCGACGAGCTGATGGCGTCCCGTTTCATCAATCCTTGTGGCGAGACACTGATGGATGTCTCGGAAGATCCCACAGACCCGGCTTCGCGTTGTGATACTACGAAGAGGTATATCAAGCGACTGACCCTCACAGGCAAAGGCAAGAAGGTGAAGCGTGAATACACCGATCCGCTGGATGAAGATGATTTGGACCGGATTCACCGCTTCCTGCGCCTGTGGCGCCAGCTTGGCTGGCCCATCAATCTGCTGGACCGACTCATCATGTCGCCAGTTGTAGGAAACAAGTCATTGGACGCAAACTGCTTGAAACGGCTGGCACTTATCATCTTCCTGGCTCGGGAGTGGGGCATGGAGCCAGTAAAAGCTGCATCTTGGTATGCCAGCATCGCAGCCTTTGGGAAACACCCAGATTACGCCCGCTGGTTCCTGCAAAAGCTGGAGCCGGATCATCCATTCGTCGATCCGCAGGGAAATCCTTACCTTGCGCTGCAACCGTATCCGCCTTTCGCCCTGGATCAGTTGTGCTCGGATGAGAAGTGCCCTCCAGACGGCTCGCACTGCCACACCCGACGCCCGGACGGCGGCTGGGAGTGTCAGATTCACGAACGGCAGTGCCCAACTCTCAAAGAGCACCAAGATTATTTCGCTCACTGCATTGGAATTGCCACTGAGGATGTCCAGGCGGTGCTCGCCTACGATGGCAAGGAGCTGAACGGCACGGGACTTGAGGTGGATCTGCGACTGAGCATGAACAATCTCTCCCGGCTGAAGGCTTGGTTCGAGTTCAGCAGAAAGCTCGGCTTGAGGACGCAAGAGTTCATCAAGCTCTTGAAGCTGATGGCGATCAAGAACCCACTGGGCAATCCCACCGACACCCGTCGCATTTGGGACACGGTGACGCTGATGAAGCGGTGGAACCTCAAAGTGGATGATCTGCGATTCTGGCTGCTTCACCATGCTGATGCCGTTGAGATGACTAAACGAATGATTCCTGACTTCGCCATCGGCAAGGCGCTGGGCGACATCCGCAAGGAGTTCAAAGCGATTCGTGAAGCCCGGGCGCAGGCTGAAATTTTGGGAACGGATGGCATGGCCGACTGTCTGGCAAAGCTTGCCGCCGTGCTGGCGCGCATTCCCGAGAAGGACGGGCAACGGTTGGAGCCGGATCAGGCGCTGCAAATCTCCAACCTGCTGCAGAAACGTTCCGCGAAGGACGCCACGGACCAGACACTCAAGGGACTGTTGAGCTTGCCACCCGTTGCCGCTCTATTTGGCACCACTCCTTTACCTTGGGAGGCTCCCGTGGACTCAGCCGGCGCTTGGATTGAGGAAGACGACGACCTCACAAAGATCACTCATCCAGCCCATCGCGCGTGGCTCATCAAGTTCGTTACTCCGTTGCTCAATGCTTTTGATGCCCAGGCACGTGAGGAGGCCGTCATTCGTCTCGTGTCAGGGCAGATGCACGCGCCAGCGGAACAGGTGGATGTGATCCTGCGTCACTGCCATCAACCCAATGGCCACCCATTGCTCGAGGCGTTTGCTGATGGCGAGTGGGAGGTGACCGTCAGCACGGCACCCGAAGAAGTTCGCGATGCGCCCTTTGCAGCCAGTGATGCGGAGGAGGCGAAACTCACAACTGCTGGCCGGGACTTCCGCAATGCGGTGGTGAATGACACCTCGTCGACCGTTGCGCTTGAACCGTTGCGGGCAGTGCTGACGGTTCTCTTCAAGACCGTTCGTCTGGGTCACAAGATTGCGGCCTTTGCCAAAGCTTTGCGTCTCGACACGGAGCATCAGTTCAAGTGGGGGTTGTTCTGGCAAGGAGGCGTCCGCTCTCGGTTTGCCAGCCTCAGCTGGTTCTCGCCAGAAATGCTGTCCATCACGCCGAGTGCAACGGACGCGGCTCCGCAATTGGAACAAGAGTGGAAGCGGCTGCTGGAGGGATTGGCCTTCCTCAATGCTTACCCACCACAGGAAACCGAGCGCGATCCGAACTTGAAAGAAGGAGGAATCACGGCGCTCGAATTGGCATTGACGCTGCCAGACGCGGATGCCGCCGAGAAGGTCCTGGATGTGTGCTACCGGCTCTTTGGTGATGAAGAGGTCGATATGCGAGCGCTCGGCAAATGGCTGAGACTCACAGCAGAGCATCTGCGCCAGGGGAAAACCTATAACGGACTGAAGGAAGCGCAGGACCTGATTAGGAGTGCGGGTTTCCGAATCGACCGTCTGGACCGATTCATTGCGGATGATGTCTCCCGGAAAGCCGTGCTGGACCTCCGGCAGTGCTTGAAAAGGAAGACGGATGACGATGCGTGGCTGGACACCCTCAAGGAGATTCAGAACCCAATCCGCGAAAGGAAGCGAGACGCACTCGTGGCGTATCTGATCGCATCGGAAGACCCGAACCACCGCTGCATTAAGGAACCAAACGATCTCTATGACCGACTACTGATCGATACACAGATGTGCGCTTGCATGCCTACATCGCGCATCGTCCAAGCTCATGCAGTGGTGCAGCTCTTTGCCCAGCGTTGTTTGATGGGACAGGAGCCAGCCGTGGATCCAAGAGCTGACGCGATCGAGCAGAGTGGACGGGATGATTGGAAAGAGTGGAAGTGGATGAAGAACTTCCGCGTGTGGGAGGCGAACAGGAAAATTTTCCTCTACCCAGAGAACTGGATTGAAGCCGATCTGCGTGACGACAAGTCCCAATTCTTCAAGGAGTTCGAGCAGACGCTCCTCCAAGGCGACGTAACGGATGCCAACGTGGAGATTGCGGCACGCACCTACCTTGATCGGCTGGATGATTCAGCCTTCATGGAGGTAGTGGCGGCGCATTACCAGGACACAGCATTTTACGACAAAGAGAAGAGCGAGGGGCGCGTCCTCCATGTGGTGGCTCGGACAAAGGGTGGTGATCCGCCCGTCTATTACTACCGCCGCTTCGTGGACGAGAAGCGCTGGACTCCATGGGAAAGCATTGATGTGGACATCGCCACGGACCATTTGCTCCTCTTCATTCGCAACAGCCGCCTTACCATCGCGTGGCCGGTGTTCACCGACGTCGTTAACGAAGATGCCGAGATTGAGGTTCCGAGACAGGGATCCGGCAAGAAACCCGTGCCCCAATTCCCACGGGGCTGGTCTGTGCAGCTTGCGGTCTCCGAGCGCAGTAATGGCCGCTGGCAACCAAAGCGGGTGTCGAAGGATTGCTTTACGACAACGATGACGAAGACCACTGCGGAAAAGATGACTGGCCTGAGAAAGCGCTGCCGTTTCTTCGTATTAGACCGAGAGCCCCGAGGCTATTTCGTTCCGGCAGAGGACAAGCCCGAAATTGGATTCTTCGTGACGGCATACGCCTTCTTGCCCACCACTCCAGACGCCGATTTGGACGGAAACATGCCTACGGAACCCTGGTTGATTGGTGCCTTCAATCTAGCAGGCTGCAAAGGCTATCCTGAAGTGGTAAACAAGCGCGATTTGAATAAGCTGAAAGCCGAGGTCAGTTCGATCACCGTGCCGCGGATCCGCGATGCGGAACTCACGATGCAACGCTGGACGGAACTGGGCGTGGACAAGACCAATGATCTCGTGATCGATGGATTGCTGGGAAGTTCCCACCACCCCACCACCGTCTTCAGGAGGACACCGGGCGTCTTTAAGGTGACTACCGTGCAGCAACAGACTGTGGTGGACAGAGCCGCAGTGGACGCCCTGAGATTGGCGAACTTCACACTGGATGGCTGGAAACCTGGCGGCATGATGGCACCCTTCTTTTACGAAGATGGTCGTCGGGGTTATGTCGCCGTGCCGCTGCTTCGAAGCGGAGACAACCAAGGCATTGAAGCTGACGAAGCCATCAGCGGGCTGGCGGAACACCTAAGCCTGCTGGCTCCAGGACTTCGTGCAGCTGTGGCACGGCAGAAGACCTGGCCAGAACTGGAAGCCAAATGGAATGCGAAGGACGACACGAGGAATGCTTACACCGAGGTCACAGCATTGCTGAAGCGCAAATTCAGGCTGGAGTTTCACGCCTTCTACCATCCGTTCGTTTGCCTGATGAAGCGGGTGCTCGCGGCCGGAGGATTTGAAGCTTTAATGCGCACCTCGTCTCTCCGTTGGGACCGCAGCCAGGAGCCTGTGGACCCAAACGACCCCTGGAAAGGCGAGCCGCTTCCGGGAGGAGGTCCACCTGCTACTGTGGATGAGTTCGAGCGGGTGTTCGGCCCTGGCCCCGTAGTGCTGAAACCCTACCCCAATGAAACTGCAGAGTTCAACTTTGACCCCATTAATGGCTATGCCGACTACAACTGGGAGGTGTTCTACCATGTGCCTTCCCTGGTCTCCCAGAAACTGGTGACGGGGCAAAAGTTTGAGGATGCCCTGCGCTGGTTCCACTTTGTGTTCAACCCCACCGGCGTGCCCTCTCGCGTGGAGGGCTTGGCGGATCCGGGCAATGAGCCATCGATCCTGGGTGGCGTGTCCCGCTATTGGATGACCAAGCCCTTCCAGATTAGGAGCGAACGGGACAACGATACCGACTGGGACAGTTATGTCGGACAGCGCATTGAAACGATACTCACGTTCTTGGGCGACCCGTCCAATCCCAACGTAGCGGAGCACTGGCAGAAACAGGTCAGCGAATGGCGGAGAAACCCTTTCATTCCGCATCAAGTTGCACGTGGACGCACCGTTGCTTTTCAGAAGGCGACATTCATGCGCTACCTGGATGCACTCATCGCCTGGGGCGACTTCCTATTCAAACAGGACACGCGCGAGTCTGTGAACGAGGCGCTGCAGCTCTATATCACTGCTGAACGCCTACTGGGGCCGAAGCCCCGCGTGGTGAAGGCTCCCGGCAAATCCAGCGCGCGGACGTATCGTGAGCTTGAGGCATTGATCTGCGGAGAAGCCACAGGCATCGACGGTTTCGGCAATAGCCTCGTCGAATTGGAGAATCTGCTTCCGCCCCAGTCGTCGAAGCCCTGCCCGAGTGATCCATGCATGTCACCACTGCCGGTGGGCGCTCTGCTGGCCGTGCCCTATTTCTGCATTCCCCGGAATGAAAAACTCATGGGCTATTGGGCCACCATCGAAGACCGGCTCTACAAGATACGGCATTGCCAGAACATCGAGGGCGTGGAGCGGCAACTGGCGCTCTTTGCGCCTCCCATCGATCCAGGGCTGCTGGTGCGGGCATTTGCTTCAGGATTGACCATCGGAGACGTGCTGGCTCAGGGAGCTGGGCAGGTGCCGCTCTACCGCTTCCATGTTCTGTCACAGAAGGCGTCAGAATTGACTCAGATGGTGATCAGCCTCGGCAACGCTCTGTTACAGGCCATCGAGAAGAAAGATGCCGAGGCGTTGGCGCGACTTCGTTCGACACACGAGATCGCACTTCTGAAAATGGTGCGCGATATCAAGCTCAAGCAAGTGCGCGAGGCCAATGAGAACCTTGCAGCCCTCAACCGTAGCAAGGCAACCACGGAGCATCGGCGAAACTTCTACCGAGACATCAAATACACGACCAAGCAGGAAGAGAAGGCCATGGACCTCAGTGATGAGGCAATGACGTGGGAGGAGCTTGGTCTTGGGTTCAATACCGCAGCCAGCTTGCTCCACATACTGGGCCAGTTTGACATTGGAGGGTGGGGTTTTGGGGGAGCACCAGGGGCCCAATACTCATCCGGCGGCAACTTCTATGCGGATGCAGCTTCTGCTGTTGGGCAGTTCTTCTCAGGCATGGGAGGCCTCAAGCGTTCTGGGTCGGGCGCAGTCTCCGTCAAGGCTGGCTATGAACGGCGCTTCCAGGACTGGAAGCTTCAGGAGCAACTGGCAGATCGTGAGTTAAAACAGATCGAGAAGCAGATCGCCGCCGCCGAGATTCGAGTGGAGATCACCAAAGACGAACTCCGCAATCACGAGAAGCAAACCGAGCAAGCGGAGCAAGTGCTGGCATTCATGAAAGACCGTAAGTTCACCAATCAAGAACTCTACGAGTGGATGATCGGCCAGATCTCCGCCACCTACTTCCAGGCCTGGCAGATGGCGCACCGCTTCACCTTGCGCGTGGAACGCGCATTCCACTTCGAATTGGGGCCAAGGAATACCAATGGCGAGTTCGACCAGTATGTCCGTTTCGATTGCTGGGACAGCCTGCACAAAGGCCTGCTCGCGGGCGAGAAGCTGCTCTTCGATCTCAAGCGCATGGAGGTGGACTATCTGGAGCGCAACAAGCGCGACTTCGAGATCACCAAGCACATCTCTCTCTCTCGGCTCGACCCGCTTGCGCTGCTCCGCCTGAAGAGCACAGCCGCCAATGGCGGCAAGTGCGAGATCAATCTCTCGGAGTGGTTGTTCGACATGGACTACCCGGGCCACTACTTCCGCCGCATCAAGAGCGTGAGCCTGAGCATTCCCTGCGTGGTCGGTCCGCATGCCGGGGTGAATTGCACCCTCACGTTGACCAAGAGCATCATCCGCATCAAGCCCGAGGTGAAGGCGGATGACCTGGAAGCCGACGAACTCAATCTTCTTCGGAACTACTCGCGCATCCAGTCCATCGCCACCAGTGGCGCGCAGAACGACAGTGGATTGTTCGAGGTGAACTTCCGTGACGACCGCTACCTGCCATTCGAAGGTGCGGGGGCGGCGAGCACGTGGACGTTGGAACTGCGGCGCGACGACAATCGCCAGATCGATTTTGACTCAATCAGCGATGTCATCCTGCACGTGAAATACACCTCACGCTTTGGTGGAGCGGCCTTCCAGAATGCACGGAGGGCGGCGGCGGACAACTGGTGGAAGGAGGGCACTCCCGATGCCAATGTTTCCGACAAAGTGGTGCCGTCCATCCGCCGCCTGTTCTTCCTCCGCGACGAGTTTCCCGCTGAATGGGCCAAGTTCAACGCTGAGGAAGGTGAAGGTGCCCGTGTTCTGACTTTGTCCCATCTGCACGCCCGCTTGCCCTACGTCTGGAATGCCAGCTTCGCATCGGCGGCGCGACCCAAACTTTACGATGAGAAGGGCATCGAGATGGAGTATGAATTGGAAGTGGATGGCCAGGGTATTTCCGATCAAGAACCCAGCATTGAACTGAGAGCCGATACCCAGTGGAAGCTTAAGCTGACCTGCAAACCGCTGGCCAACCTCTTCTTATTGGTGGAAACGAACCTGCGCTCCCAGTGATAGTGTAAACTTTCTTTGCAATAGCGTGGCATTCCGCGCGATGAACCAGCGGTAACCGAGCACAGGTTGTTGCGGGAAGGTGCCATCAATCCAAGCAAGGCTCTCCCTCAAAACGCGCCTGGCACATTCAATCTCCAGCGCCCAGCCCTCTCCCCTGACCCCCAATTCCAACCCCTCGATCCCCTCTCCCTCTTACCAAAATGGGTATGTCAGCAAAAAATCGTCGCTTTTTTTCTCGCAATTTGGCGAGCGGCTTTGTCAAATGAAGTGGGTGCAGAAGCTCCCTCTCGGAGCGGCTCCGCCCTCATACATAACCAACCCAAACGCAATACATACCCATGAAAACCAGACTGAACCAGGGTTTCACCCTGATCGAACTGCTGGTGGTCATCACCATCATCGCGATTCTCGCGAGCTTGGCGGTGCCTACCTTCAACGTCATCCAAGACAAGGCCAACCAGATGAAAGGCACCAACAACTGCCGTCAAATCATCATGGCCATGAAAGCCTACGCGGCGGACAACAGCGGTGCCTACCCGGACAACCGCCCCGGTCAGCAGCCTCAAACCTCCAATGATGCCTTCCGCTTCCTCCTGGTGGACAACATCCTCCAAGACGAGCGGATCTTTGGCTGCCCCGCCAGCCCCTTCATTCCGGACGGCAACATCGGCATCGCGCCGAGCTACACTGAAGCTGTCATGCCGGGTGAAAACCACTGGTCAATGACCCGCGGTCAGACAGACTCCAGCTCCGCCATCATGCCGCTGGTGTTCGAAAACCCCGTCAACCCCGGCTGGCCGCCGACCTGGAACGCGGATGTCGCGGGACAGTTGCAACCCGGTCGCACCTGGCGCGGTGGCAAGATCATCATCGGCCTCAACGACAACAGTGTCTCCGTCGAGAAGCTGGAATCTCCTCAGGGAGCCAGCGTCGGCCCGAAACAATTGGGCAATGGCGGCCTCAACATCTTCACGCAGGCCTCCCAATCCCAGCAGTTGCTGAACGTCGGCACGGCCAACTAAAGCACCGCTGAATCCTCCTCACGCCGCACTCGGATTTCCGGGTGCGGCGTTTTTTTGTGCAGGGTTCCCTCTATTTTGCTGCAAAATGCTTGCCGACTGGCGACGTTCCACCTTTGTTATGCCTATGCCTGTCGGGATTTCGCGTTTGAGCCAGTGCCTCCGTCGCGCCACATGGATGGTGTCCGTCTTGACGGGCCTCCTCGCCATGACCTCGGCGCACGCCTTTGACACGGTCATCCTGGATGCGGGGCACGGTGGCCACGACCGCGGAGCCGCCATCGGCTACGTTTACGAAAAGCATTTAGCTCTGGACACCGCGCGGCGGGTGGAGCAGATCCTCCGCAGAGAAGGCCTAAAAGTCGTCATGACGCGGAGTCGCGACGTTTTCATCTCCCTGCCCGGACGTGCCGCCACGGGCAATCGCTACCGCAACGCCATCTTCGTGAGTGTCCATTACAACTACAACCGCAGCGGCAGCGGCAATGGAGTGGAGACCTACTACTACCACAGCTCCAGCCGCACCCTGGCCAGCTACGTCCAGGCCTATCTGGTGCAGCGCACGCGCATGTCCAACCGTGGGGTGAAGTCGGCCAGCTTTCATGTCATTCGAGAAACCACCCGCAACCCCGCCATCCTGGTGGAGTGCGGTTTTGTCAGCAATTCCTCCGAGCGTGCCCGCATGATGACGGGAGAATTCCGCGCCCGCATCGCGGAAGGCATCGCGCAGGGCATCCTGGCCTATCGGCGAGCCCGCTGACGCGTCTTGGCTCTGGCCCCCTTTTTTTCCCGCCCATTTTCATGCTGGTCACTTGCCGCCAGATGCAGCAAATCGAAGCCGCCGCCTTCGAGCGTGGCGAAGATGCGGCGGATCTAATGGATCAAGTCGGACGCCGCATGGCGGAGATCCTGATCCGCTCCTTTCCCACCCCCGGAACCGCCATCCTCTACCTCGGCCGCGGCAACAACGCTGGTGACGCCCTCGTCGCTGGTCGCGAACTCGCTGCGCGAGGCTGGCGATTGCTGGCCCGCGCCACGGCGGCCATGGACGCCTGGAAGCCGCTGCCGCGCCAGCATTTCACCAGCCTCGGCGGGCACATCACCCTGCTGGAGCAGGCCCCGGGAGAGCGCGACCTCCCGCCCGGCCCCTTGCTGCTGCTGGATGGCCTGGTGGGCATCGGGGCCAGCGGTCCCCTGCGCGGCGCGGCGGCCGAGCTGGCCCGAGAAATGAACGGCTTGCGCCAGTCTCATCACGCTCAAGTCATCGCGCTGGATCTGCCCAGTGGATTGGATGCCGACACGGGCGCGCCAGGCGATCCTGCCGTGCGGGCCGACATCACGCTGACCGTCGCCCATGCCAAAACGGGCCTGGTGGCCGATACCGCCACCGATCATGTGGGACGTCTGGTGGTGCTGCCAATCCCCGCCCTAGCTGCGCCACCGGATGATCCCGCCGTGGATGACGCCCGTGTGCTGACTGCGGCGAAATTGCGCGACCTCCTGCCCGCCCGTCCCTTTGATCTGCACAAAGGTCAGGCCGGTCGCGTCCATATTTTGGCGGGCGGCCCCGGCTGCATCGGTGCGGCTGAAATGTGCTGCCGAGGCGCGCTGCGGGCGGGTGCCGGACTCGTCACCCTGCATGCCGCTCCCTCCGCCTATCAGCTTTTGGCCGCCCGGATGCCTGCCGAGGTCATGGTGCGGCGCACGCCGGATCTTCGCGCTCTTTTGGAAGCTCCCATGGACGGGCTCGCCATCGGCCCCGGTCTGACCGGTGCCGAGGACTCCGCTCTGTTGGAGATCATCGAATCGGCACCGTCCGCCGCCGTTTTGGATGCGGAGGCCCTCAACCTGCTCAGCCGCCAGCCGGATCTGACTGAGCGACTCCAGCGATGCCAAGGCCCCCGGATCCTGACACCGCACCCTGGGGAGTTTGAGCGGCTTCGTCGTGCGTTGGGACGGCACCGCCCGAGCGCTGACCGCAGGTCCGAGGTGGAGGCCTTCGTGGCCGCGCATCCAGGCTGCACCCTGCTTTTGAAAGGCGCACGCACCCTGATTGCGGGTCCCGGCTCCAGTCTCGCCTTCAATGGCACCGGGCATCCCGGCATGGCCACGGGTGGCATGGGAGATGTGCTCACCGGCGTCATCGCCGCCCTGCTGGGGCAGGGCCTCCCCGGCTGTGCCGCCGCCCAGATCGGCGCGTGGGTTTGTGGGCATGCCGCCCAGATCGCCTGTCGCAGCTCCGCTCAGCGCAGCCTGCTGCCCACCGATCTCATTGAGGCGCTGCCCGCCGCCTGGCTGGACCTCGAACACGGCCTGGACTAGACTTTCCCTCCATCTGCTCGCCCCTGCATCGCATGACCTCGCTCAACCTCGCCATCGATACCCAAACCCTCACGGCCAAAGGGCTCCACCTCCAGGGCAGCATCCCCGCCACCGGGCTGGAACTGCCTGATGAATCCGGCGTTCATCCTGCGGGAGATACCACCGTCGATCTGAAAATTCACGCCACCGAGCAGGACCTCATTGCCACGGGCAGCATCGTCTCGCCCTTCGAATTGGAATGCGTGCGCTGCCTGCGGGTCTTTCCTCAGGAAGTGCGTTTGGAGGACTGGTCTTTGAAGCTGCCCTTAAAAAAGGGTGAAATCATCGACTTGACGGAGCCGATTCGGGAAGATATCCTCCTCGCCCTTCCGAGCTACCCCCGCTGCGAAGACGGCAACGTCGAGCCGGGACCGTGCCCTGCGGAGGGCCGATTCGATCCAGTGGAGCAAACGCCGCTGGAAGATCGGCCCGACCAAGGAGACACGGGAGCCTGGGACATCCTCGACGAACTCAACCGCTAAATCCCCCTTTCCATGGCCAACCCCAAGCGCAGACAATCCAAGGAACGCCAACGCAAACGCCAAGGCGCTAACCGCTGGCGTGCGCCCGTTTTGAAAACCTGCCCCGAGTGCGGCAGCTCCGTGCCAGGCCACGTCGCCTGCCCTTCCTGCGGCTACTACCGCAACCGCCAGGTGCTCACCGTCGAAGCCAGCGAGTAGTCTCGCTCGATCTTCTTGCATCTCCTTTTTTGGCCCGCCCCGATGCATTCGGGGCGGGCCTTTTGTTTTTGCATGCCCCCAGCGCGCACCCCAATTCCCCCTCTCACATGCGCAAGCTCGGACTTGTTCCGCCCCCGGGAATTGCCTAACCTGGAGAGAACGAATTGATGTCCGCTCCCGCCGCCCCTCCCCCTCCCGCCGCTCCAGGCGACGCCGCTCCTGACCCACGCCCGTTGGTGATCAGCGTTTGCGGCACCTTTCTGAAGAAGGAAATGCGCAGCATCTACCGGCAGGTCACCGGCCTCCAACGCGTGCGCACCATCGTCTATACCCAAACGGTGGAAAATGCCTCTCAGTTCCCCGTCCCAGCCCTCACCCGGATGACGAAGCTGCATCACCGGACCAAGGGCAACTTCCTGCTGCGCTTCTGGTACAAGTACGTCGTCCGCCAGTGGCCGCCGCCGATCCAGATCAACAAATACGTCGGCCCCTGCCATCCCTATGACATGCCCGACCTGCTGCGGGCGGATCAGCCCGCGCTCGCCCACATTTATTATGGTCACAAGGCCGTGCGTTTTCTCGGCATGCTGCGAGACTGGGGCGGCCCCTGGATCGTCTCTTTCCACGGTGTCGATGCCGCCAAGTTTCTCGACCAACCCGGCTACCTCGAGAGCCTCCAGGAGGTCTTTGCCGAGGCCGAACTCGTGCTCGCCCGCAGCCGATCCCTGCTCGATCGGCTCCAGCGCCTAGGTTGCCCGGCGGAAAAACTCCGACTCAATCCCACCCCCATTCCCATGGCGCATCTGCCCGCCATCTCTCGCAGCGCCCCCGCAGACGGAGCGTGGCGGCTGGTGCAAGCCTGCCGATTGATCCCCAAAAAAGGCATCCTCACCACCTTGACTGCCTTCAGCCAAGTCCTCAAAACCTTCCCCAACGCCCGCTACATCCTCTGCGGAACTGGCCCCCAAGAAGACGAGCTACGCCAGCACGCCGCCGATCTCGGCATCGCCGATCACGTCGAGTTTCTCGGCTGGGTCTCAGGGGACAAATTGCTCAGCCAGCTCAACGCCGCCCACATTTTCCTCCACCCCAGCGAACTCACCGAAGACGAAGATCAGGAGGGCATCCCCAACTCCATGCTCGAAGCCATGGCCACCGGCCTGCCCATCGTCGCCACCCTCCATGGCGGCATCCCCGAGGCCGTCACCGACGGAGTCAGCGGCCTCCTCGTCGCCGAAAAATCACCGGCCGATCTGGCCTCCGCCTTGCTCCGAGTCATGGCAGATCCCGCCCTCTGGCAGCAGTTGAGCCAAGGAGCCGCCACCGAGGTACGCCAGCAATTCGAAGCCGAGCGCCAAGTCGCTCACCTGGAGGATCTCTACTTCGAAGCCATTTCCCGCGCCGCCGCCCGTCAGTCCGCCGCCGTCTCATGAAGCGCCCTCACCACCTCGCGATCCTCACCCTGATCACCTGCAGTTCCCTCGTCAGCTGCGGAGATCCCAAGACTCCTGAGATCCGCCTCAGCCCGCCGGAATCCCACTTGGCCCCAGGCACCGAAGCCGTGGATGCCCAGCGAGCCGCCGCGTTGATCCGCGATGATCTCTCCATCCAGATCGTCGATTTTCGCGATGAAGCCGCCTTCCGCACCGGCCACATTCAAAGTGCCCTGCACGCCAACTACTTCGCCACCGACTCCACCCCAGAGCGGCTCCGCGCGTTGAATCCCAGCCTGCCCATTTTGGTCTATTGCGAACTCGGTGAACTCTCCCGTCAAGCCACCGCCCAGGTCGCCGAGCTAGGGTTCACCCGCATCTACTGGCTGGAGGGAGGTCTGCGCACCTGGCGGCAGCAGGGGCTGCCCCTCACCGACCCCTACTGATCTCCCGCCTCCGTCCAGCGCGGCCCCACCTCCGGCTGACCCACCACAGACCGTTGGTAAAAATACGCCACCGCCGTGTCCGCCCACTCACCTTGCAGCCGCACCGGCTGGCGGGCGTATTCGCCATCTGCCACGTCTTCCAAAAGATCCAGCCGAGCCAGCGCCGCCGCATCCACCTCCCACAGCTCCCCCTCCACCGCATAGCCCGCCTCCGCATCGCGGATCATCCCCGGGTATCCACCGAGATCGACCAACCGGCACAGCTCCGCCGTCCGTCCTTCCCCGAGAAAAAGCTGCCCACCCATCCAACCAAAGTTGGAGAGTCCGCGCTTCAACGTGCCATAGACAAACAGTCTCATCGCGTCTCGGAAAGCTCGTCATCGCGCCCCTCCAGCCACCCCGGCAGCGCGTAGCGTTTTGCCTCCAGCACCTGCGCCCGCTCCAGCCGCTCCTGCCCCGGCTCGACCACCTCATGCACCTGCCGCGCCAGCCGCGCCGCCCAGCCGCGCCAAAAATCCCTACCCACCTGCACCGTCTGCACACTACCCTGGTGCAGCAAACCCAGGCGCGACCGCCGCTGCCCCGCCCCCGCCACCTTCACCACCCCACGCATCACATCGTGCAAAGCCGGTGCATCGAAGCAAAACGGCAGATCCTTCACATCCTCCTTCTGAGCGAGACGACACCCCACCTGCCCCGCCGCCACCAGAGCCTCCGCCAGGGACTGATGAATCTCCACGTAGCTCTGCAACGGCCGCGTCTCCGCCCACGGATGCCCCACCGGCACCACCAGCGTGTAGGTGAAGTCACTCTCGTGAAACACCACCCCGCCACCCGTCCAACGCCGTACCACCGCCCATCCCACCGGCAGGCGATCTCGCAGCAAATCCCAACGCTGGGCATAACCGAGCGTCACCGTGGGTCGATCCCAGCCATACACCCGCAGCAGCGGACGCTGGGCCGACTCCAGCCAAGCCTGATCCATCGCCATGTTCCATGCCCCCGCATGAGGCGGGGCATCGATCCACAAATCCATCTCATCAAACAAAGGCACAGACGTCTCCACCCCGCAACGTGGCGCGGCAGCGACCGGGTTTCCAGCCCGGATTGCCAGCGCGCCACTGCCTCCGTCGCGACCCTCAGGCCTTCTTCTTGCCCAAGATCACATCGCCCAAACTGAAGATCGGACCGTAAATCGCATAGATCAAAAAGCCCACCAGGACCCCCAAAATGATCATCGTCAGAGGCTCGATCAACTTGTCGATCTGCTGCGCCAGATTCTCCAGTTCCTCCTCATAGTCGTCGGCAATCTCCGCCAGCAGTTCCGTCCCCGTCCCCGTCTCCGACGCCAGCTCGATCATCCCGCAGATGTTCCGCCCATCCGGCCCCAGCCAGTGAGACTCGATCAGAAACCCCTCGTGCATCGTGCGCCCGATCGCGATGTGATCCTTCAATCGCGCAAAAAACTCTCGGTACCATCGATGCCACGATGCACGCGACGTGATCTCCAGCGCCGCCGTCAAACGCACGTTCGACTCCACCAACATCGCCAGTGTCCGAAAGCTCACCGCCGCCGCCGACTTTCGCACCAGACCACCCACGATCGGCAGTTTCAGGATCAAATTCTGCACCCAAGGAATCGCCGTGATCGCCCCGAAGTTCTTGAAGAAAAAGTACAGTCCGATGAAGGGAGCCGCCGCCAGCCAAGGTTGCTTCAACAGCAGATTGGAAAGCCAGATCAACGACCGCGTGCCCAAGGGCAGATCCGCCCCAAACTGCTTGAACAGATTGCTCATCGCCGGCACCAGCGAGAAGCTCATCGCGATCACCACCCCCACCCCCATCACAATCACCACCGCTGGGTAGATCAGGCCACTCTTCAGCTTCTTGATGATTTTTGAGGACTTCTTCTGCGCGCTGCCGATGCGTTTGCAGACCCTGGCCAGCTGGCCCGATTCCTCCCCTGCAATGACCAGCGACAGCACGTCATCGGGAAACACATCGGGAAATTTCAGCATCGCGTCACTGATTTTTTCGCCGGAAGAAATCGCCGTGATCAGCTCCGCAATGATCCCCTTGTATCGCGCCGACTTCATGCGATTCACCTGCAGCGCCAGACTCTTCGTCATGCTGATGTTCCGCTCCAGGCACCGCCCCAGACCCGAGAACAACTGGGCGCGATCATCCACCCCGCCCTGCGTCGTCGTCATGCGGTGGATCGACTCATCCACCCCCGTGATGTCTTGAATATCCGCCACCTCGTTCTGCGCCATGCCGCAGCCGATCAGCGCCTTCTCGTGGGTATCCGTATCCACCAGCGTAACGATGGCGCGACCGGTGTTGACGTTGGTGACTTTGACCTTTTTCAGCATATCCGTGAGCAGGTTAAAAAGTTAGCGAATGGTCGGACGACAGACCACCATGTCATGAGGAGCCCCTTCTTCCGTGACCGGCAGTGCTTGCAGCGAGACGTTGACGGAGGCGCGGCAGACGGCCAATTCCACCGTGGCCCCGCCATCCGCCCCCAGACTCACATTCCCACTCGGGAGAATCGCGGGGCTACCAAAAAGAACGTTGGCCAACGGCTCCGAACCCGCCGCAGTCGGCATCAGCGCATCCACCTCAGCGGGAGACAACCCCAACTGCCAGACGCGCGCCATGTTTTCTTGATGATTGCGCACCACGGCCACCCGATGGCTCATCTCCTCCTGCACCGCCATGGAGCCCAGGAGAGAAGCCCCTGCTGCAGCCGCCAGCCCCAACACGGCACTGGCCGCCAGCACCTCAATCAGGCTGTAGCCTCGGACACTCCGTCGAGAAAACTTGGGCATACGTCGGATCGGCTTCATTGCGGCATCACGGGATAGTAGTAGGTCTCCAACCACGCATCTTTCGGCAGCAGCGAGGCATAGGGCGGCCCCGTACCGTCCTGCTCCGACTCCACATCTTCATCCAAAACAAACTCCAATGCAGTCGCGCTCGAACTGCGCGGCTCCCCAGGTCCCGAGCGGCGCCGTTTGAACAACCAATTCGTCATCACACCGCCGACCCACTGCACCCGCTGCGGCGGCTTGAGATTGCAATACACCTTGCGGAATTCATTGATGAACATGCCCCGCCAGTAGTTCACCCTTTTGTAATTCGTAGGCCCAGCCGACAGATCCAGCTTCTCCAACCCCTCCCAATAAAGCTCCAACGGATCCCCCCGATCATCGGCAAATCCAAACAGCACCCGCCGGTTGTTCCCATTCACAAAACGCACATCTTGCACCCCCGTGTTCCCCGCAGGATGAGGCAGCACTGTGATCAGCAGCGGCGGCAGCCTCCCCATTTCCAGCATCGCTGCATCGTCAGAGGGATTCACCCCCAGAAACACAATCTGCCGCACCGCACCGAGGATCCGCACATGCGGCAGATCCGCGCGGTTGAGATCCACAAACAAAACCGGCCACTCAGGGTCGTAGCCGGATGGCCAATTCGGCGGCTGATAGGTGATCGCTCCGTCCAACCCTTGTTTCTCAATCCAAATGGCAGGATTTTGATCTGAGGAATCCCAGTCTGAAGACGTGATGGTCAGTACCTGCGCTTGACCGGTGGTTCCAGGCGCACCCATCATGTGCCAGACCGAGTTGCTCGGATTGGCATCATTTTTCACCACATTGAGTTCCTTTTTCCACATGCCATCCGGATTGCTCGAGGCACCCATCGTGGTGGGTGTGCCCCCGAGGTTGGAAGCCGGCAGCAGGTCCCCATTGAGACTCGTGCCTCGGACGTAGTGCAGCTCATCATCCCCCGCCACATACAGGCTCTCCGTTTGAGCTGGGAGCGTCAGCGGGTTCGGTGTCGCCGCTGAAAACAGGGACTCAATGTCTTTGATCACCATGCGCCCGTTGACCACCCACTCCGCGAAGTCGGTGCTGTTAGAGCGGTACACATCCAATTCGCCCGTCGCCAACACAGAAGCGGGCTTCCGATAGACCGTGAAAAGATCCCCTCTCAAGGGAGGGCAAATCATCTTCATGAACGCATAGTTGCGGTGCGGATCAATCTGGCCCGACATTTGCACGGCCTCCATCATCTCGTGCGTGTTCAAAAACGCCTCTCCAGGTCGCAGCCCACTCACATTGTAGGGGAAGGCCGTGCTCATCACCGCTGGGGATTGCGCAGCAGCAAACACATCCAGCAGATTCCATCCCGCTCCCGTGTTCACACCTCCCCACGAGGCTCCGCCCTCCGCCAGCAGATAGTCGGAGGAGGCGGTTAGATTTCCCAAATGCTCAAACCCCTTTTGCAGCATCAACTGCCGTCCCACCATTCGCGAATTATCCACCCGGATGCGCCGATCCGCTGCCGACTCGAAGCTGCTACTCTGCTGAGCCCGCGCGCCGATCAGCGTGATCCACCCCGCCAACACCAACCCCACCGCGAGCGTCAGCATCATCACAGCAGCCATCATCGCGCCGAGAGGACGGCGCTGCATGAAGGGACGAAAGGGAATTCTCACGACAGGGGAAGCTTAAAGAGCGGGATACATCGGCACGGTGAACATGAAGGACGTGCGTCCTCCCATCTGGTTGTAGGCATGACGCGGATCGTTGGCGGCGCGATTTGAAGCAGAGGTTCTCAAATCACGACTCAACGGATCAGGCCACCAAACAAAATAGAACGGTCTCTCCGCCGCTCGCTTGAAGCGATCAACCGCCACCCCCTCCGCCATGCCGAGGCGCACCCGCCGTTCCATGGTCACAAACAAGGGACTAAAGCCGTCATTGCGCATCGCCAAAGCCGCTGTCGGCAGCCCCGGCTCGGAAGGTGGATAAAATAGTTCAAACCCACCAGACAACTCACAGAACTCCGAGTCTGGATCCGCCGCCAGATGGGTGTAACGCCGCACCGAAACGTAAAACCCCCAAGGCTTCACCGTGCGCTGAGGAATCACATCGATCTCATACGTCGCCAACACTCCCAGACGTCCTGGATCCGCGCTGAAACCCGCCAACACGATCGTGGCATTGGGCGGCGGCAAGGTGCTGCCTCCGCTGGCCGCAATCGTCGGATTTCGGTAGTCCAAAAACACCGTCGCAGCCGCGCTGTCTTTGCTCACCAAATAACGACGAAAATCCTGTGACGTCTCGATCAGCCCATCGGTGGCCAAGTCATAAGAATACCAACTGCGGCGATAGGGATTGGCGGGTGAATTGGGATTGCGATAGAGGCAATAGACCGCCGCCGCACTCGTCACGTCCGCCAGAAACTGCTCTCGCATCCGCTCCGCTGTCCCCATCGCTCCGTAATCAGGTGCCGAAGGAACCCGACGCAAATACGGCGCTCCAGCACCGAAAAAATTGGCGGCCACGACGGGTGGCAGCTGCACATTCACCAGCTCACCCGCAGCGCCTCGGGCACGGACCAGACTTCCGTACACCACCACCACAGATCCCAGCACCACTGCCGCGAGAGCCATGGCAAGAAGCAATTCAACCGTGGTGAATCCCCGGTGACTGGAGCGGCAATGACTCATTGGGTCCGTGGCAACTTGCCTCCCTGGCTGAAAAACATCTCCAACACACTGTCCGCCTCAGAGCTTGGACGCTCTTTGCGCTGGATCACAGGTTCCTCGTCCACCACCTCGGCACGCAGGGGCAACTTCGCCCGCTTCTCCCGCAGGTTTCCGTCGGCCAAAATCTTCTCGCGCCCAGCGATTCCGAACTCGGGTTCTTGCTTGGGCTCCGCGGAATCTGGAGATCCCCTTTGACCCGGGAGCTGATAGCGCACCTCGGGATCGATGCGCATCGGCATGAATAGAGTCCGTGGCGGCAGACCCGTATTGACTTTCTCCTGCCAGACAAACTCCACCCCCTCTTCGGTAATGTCATTGACCCTCAGACGCACACTCTGCTCCGGCAGAAAAGGTGGCACCGTCATGCCTGCCTCCAGCCAGATGTCTCCCAACAGGATGCGATAGCCATCCGCCCGTGGCGAGACACCGACGATACGAAGCCCCAACAGCCTCTCCTTGACGATGTTTTCCTCCGAGTTGGTTTCCTCATGTTGAGCCTCTTTGCCCACCGCAATGAAGGGGTTTGGCTCTTCCGGTTTGACCACTTCCGTCCCCTTTTCATCGGGAAAGATCAGCGTGTATTCCAGCTTCATCTCCTCCTCCGCCATCACCGTGACAGAGAGTGCTAACGCAGCCGTTAGCAGCGCCAAAGGTCGAGGAGTCGCATTCATAGGAGCCCGTTTCATGTTCAGCTCTTCTTCTTGGTTGCTCCCGAGGGATCCGCATTGAGATCCACCAACGGCATCTCCATCGCCACCTCCATGTGCACCTGACGGCCGGAACTGGCCGCAGAGAGTCGGCAGCTGGTGATGCGCACCAGTGGCATTTTTTGCTCCAAATCTCCAAGCCAATTCATGACCTTCGAATACTCATCCTCCACCACCATTGAGGCCATCACCCGGCGCGCGATCATCGGCCCCTCGGGCGTGCGCTTGTCTTCAAATTTCTGACTGACCACAAAGATGCCTCGCCCGCGAGTCGTCGCCTGAATGGCCTCTTCCACCTCCTGACGGCTGTCGACACGCATGATCTGCGGTTTCCATGCCGTGAGGAATCGCTGCAGTTCACGGGATTTTTCTTTGGTGTAAAGGAGGATCGTGTTGGCATCATCCTTTGCTCGCTCGGCGGCATGGGCAGCATCCTGGGCAGCCATGGCTTCTGCCACAGTTGCCACGGTATTGCCGTGCACCATCCGCGCCGCGTACACGATGACTCCCACGATGAGGAGCAGCACCACGCAGGCCAGTTGTTTTCCATTCATAACAAGAGATCGTGCAAGAGTTAGTTTTCGATGAAGACCAGGGTGGCCTTGAAGTCCACCATGCCCACATCGCGATTCTGTTGGGGGGAATAGGTGCGATAGTTGAGCCCTTCGATCGCCCGCTGGATGTCCTGCAAGGCCAGCACATCTCCTCCCGCTAGGCGCAGGGTGAGATCCATCTGAGCAGGCAATTCCGTACTGCGATCCAGCGCAAAATTGGCCAACCTCACCTCACCTTTGATGGCCCGCGCAGTGGCCACACAGATGGGCTGAATCACCCGCGTTCCCTCCACCCACTTGGCCACCTGCTCCGCCTTGGCACGCTCCAACTCAATGGCAGCGCGCTCCGCATCGTATTTGGCCTTGGTCTCTTCATGCTCCGCCTTCAATTGATCGGCCACGATGATGTCCTGCTTGGCTTGGCGGCTTTTCATCACGTCCAAAGTGATGAGGCAGGCACCCGCCACCACAGCGAGATAAAAAGCGATGGGGATGAAACGAAACGTCGGCGGCAGTCTCCGTGACGTATCCGTGCGCGGCGACTTAAAGTCATGACAAAGGTAATCATTCATAGCGAGAACAGGGTGGCGACGATTTTTCAGTGCGTTCCGATGATGTCCCAGATAAGGTCCTCCCGGGTTAGATCCTTGCCTCCGACCTTTTCCAGATGCGACATCAACTCGGCGCGGTAAGAGCCAGAAAGTCCGTCCGAGACAAAAAACACGGGCGTTCCCGGAGGGGCTTTGGCGACCAGGGGGCTGATGATTTGCAGGGTGGTCTCGACGGCTTCCAACCCCAGGCCTGAGCGGCACCGCAGATCTCTCCACTGCCCATCTTGCTGACAGAGAGCAGCCACCGAACCTTCACAGGCAGCGATCAAAACAAAAGCCGGAGGTGCCGTGCGGCGCTCACCCACCAACATTCCCGAGAGCGCGTATTCCATCATCGCGAACAAGCCACAGCACACCCGTCCGGGACGCAGCCCCACGGTTTTGAGGACATCCTCCGTCACTTTCACCATCGACTCCTCGCAGGCTAGCAGCATGGATGACGTGGTCTCGGGATGATGATGGATGGCGTATCTCTTGCCCCGATCATACTTCGGCCCGAGCACGGCACGGGGATTGGTGCGCAGCATTTGGGCGCTATTTTCTCCCCGCATCATGTTGGACTCGAGGCTGATGATGAAGCGGTGATTGATCGACACCACGCACCAACCGCCATCGGTCATGCTGCGCCATTCCTCAGCGCGCAGCGGCGCAATGTCTGCGAAGTCGCCATCCTGCACGCCGCTATCTACCATGATGCCTTTTTTGTTGATGGCACGCCAACTGGTTCGGTTGCGACCGACATTGAGCAGCAGGGACTTCCGGCCTTCAAAGCGCTTGGCCCAGGCGATGCCTGCGTCATCCGCATCCGGGCGGAAGGCACTGAAGTTCAAAACGGTTTTGATTTCCTCAAGCAACATACAAATCGATCATTTCTTCTTTGGACAAAAAGTCGTACACCTCGTGCTCCTGGAAGCCGGTCTTCCGCGCTGCCTGGGGCCGCCATCCGTCCGCCATCCGCATCGAGACGGATCTCTCAAAACTCTGCATGCCGCGGGTAAAGCCGGCCTCCAACTCCTGCTCCAGATTCTTGAATTCTCCGCGCCGGATCATTCCACAAACGGAATCGTAAGGCAGCAGCAGTTCATGAATGGCGAAACGTTTTCCCCGATTTTCATCGAACAACAGGCGCTGGCAGAGGATGCCGCGGAAGGAGTCTGCAAAGGAGAGCGTGGCATTGTCCACGCGCTCGGACGGCACCAGTTTCAGGAAGCGCTGCACCGTCTGCGCGGCGGTTGAGGTGTGCAGCGTAGCCACCACCACATGGCCGGTCTCGGCGGCTTGGAGGGCGATTTCTGCCGTCTCTCCATCGCGAATCTCCCCCACCAAAATCACGTCTGGAGCCTGCCGCAGCGCAGCTCTCAGGGATCTGGCAAAGTCGATCTCATCGGTGCCAATTTCCCGCTGGGAAACGAGAGAAGGCAGGCCCGTGGGATACAGGTACTCGATGGGATCTTCGAAGGTGAGGACATGTTCCTGACGGCGTTTGGCGCGCTCCAAAATCATCGAAGCAATGGTGGTGGATTTTCCAGATCCAGTGGCTCCACAAACCAGGAACAGACCGTTTTTGGCTTCGAGAAAGGCTTTCACCGCCGCCGGGGGCACCATCAAGCCCGCCAGGTCGGGGATCTTTTCGGGCAGCAATCGCATCACCCAGCGCGGGCGACCTCGCGTCACCATGCGGTTCACGCGGTAGCGCCGCTCTCCCAGACTGATGGCGTAATCGATGCAACCCGGCTCAAACTCCAACGGACGCTCTGGTTGGTAGATGAAGGAGTCATAGAAGAGTTTGCCGTTGCGCCGAAAGGTCAATGGCTCCCACGGGGTGATGTAGAAATCACTCACGCCGGGATCCTTCGACAGATGCAGGATCCGGTAGCCGATTTGACTTCGTTCGTGAATGTCTTCCATGAGATCGGAGAGGGTGAGGCGGGAGTTACTGGACGCTGACAAATCGACCTCGCAGCTGTCCCGATGCTTGCGCGCCTTCGTAAACCAAAAATTCATTCTGCTGCACCACGCCGGACGACGGATCGGTGCTGACCCATCCCAGCTCCAGCTGATAGGTCACTCCCTCCACAGTCACGGTGAAGTCGGTGGTGGTGTTGGCGATTCGTACTTTGTCGGCACTCGCCAGACGATCTGCGGAATTGGGGGTATTGATGAGATCCAAATTGATGTGCACGGCCCCGCTCGACGCCGGATCTGGGATCGCCATGTTGAGGGTCAGCGTCACCGAGGTGGCCTCACTGTCATAGAAAGTGGTGCCGTTGAGCATTGACATCGACCCGAGCGAAAACCAGACGTTGGGTTTGGCGGTGTCGAAGGAGACGGAGGTGAATTGCAAGACGTTCTCGACTCCCGCATCGACGAAGTTGCCGTTGCCCAGGTCCAAGCGGGTGTTGCCATGATGGAAATCTGCGGTGGTCGGTGTAGCAGGGTCTTGAGAGGTGACGAGATTCGGTCCTCCCTGCGCATTGCCGAAGGTCGGGTTGCTATTGCCTGTGAATCCTTCCACCAATCGGTAGTATTCACCCCGCTCCACGCTGCTGGCCGACCAGAGAGCGGCTCCTGCCGCCGTGGGCACGTTGCGCGCATCGATGGAGTCTCCCGGATTGATGCTGAGGGTGGAGCTGCCGGTGTAGATTTGCCAAGCTCCACTGTTGATCCGGTATTCCAATTCTGACACCCCTGATGGCGCTCCATTGCTACTGAGGGTGACGTTTCCTGGAAAGCTGCTGTAGCCATACGTGCCACCACCCGGGAGGAGGCGCGGGGAGGGCAGCGGTTGCGCCGACCCACCTCCCGTGCCCGATCCACTTCCCGAGCCGGAGCCACTGCCGGATCCCGAGCCACTTCCGCTCCCACTGCCGCCCGAGCTGCTGGGGTCGGGCTTGGGGGCATTCGGATCAAAGGGATTCGTCACACCGGGACCTCCACCACCGGTGGGGCCGACGTAGGAGAGCGATGGCTCGACCGCCGGTGCCCCCCAAACCCACGAGGGCTGGCTGGAGCCGTCATACTGTACCGCCGAGGCGGCGCGACTCTCCACAGCGGAGTGATCGGAGGCTAGGTCCTCATCCAAAAAGAAGGCCTCGACTCCCGAGGCCGATGTCGTCTCCACCTGAAAGCGTCGGTCCGTGGCATTCCACACCGCCCGCTTTTTGCCTGCGGAACCGCTGATGATCCGGGCCTGCATACGAGCATCCACGAGACGTCCGCTAGCCGTCCCGGTGTGGCTTTTGAGGGCCTGAGTGGGACGGATGGTTTTCAACTTATCGATCACGCGGAGGGGGTCCGTGATGCCCGCCAGATTTCCGCCATCCAGCAAATAGAGATCCACCGCCGTATTCAGGGCGCGGACGTCGGTCACCAATTTCGTGTCCTGCGCCACACTCGTGTCCTGACCGGTGGTCACCACCACCAGAGTGGCCACGACCCCGATCAAGGCGATGGTGGCCACCAACTCCAGCAGACTGAAACCAGACGCCGTGGTTGAGGATGGAAAGCTGTGGTTCATTCACTAAATTATGTTAATTATAATAAATGGGGTAAATAGTTCAACTATTTCCCTCCATTTCTTTAGCGAACCCCCAGCAACCGATCCGCTGGGCTTTCCTCGGGCGAGAGCCAAGCGGCGAGGGTGCGGGGTTCGATGAGCAGCAGGAGGGCCTTCATGGAAAACTCCAGAGCGACCTGCTCGATCCCCGATTTTTTTCTGATTCGCCGCATGAGACGTGCCGCACCCGATGCGTCACGTCGCCGGTTTTCGCTGGGAAGATCGGGGAATTTTGAGCGGGGGAGCCATTGATTTGGAAACATGAAGAATCTGGAGAAGATTATTTTTCTCTCTTTTATATTGAATTGTTTGAATACATTTTCTATAGTTTCCATAAATTGCTCGTCATGTTTCACCCCGTCCGCTCCCAAACCGCCCTCCTGTGCGCAATCTGCGCCCTTTGCACAGGGTCCAAGACGGTGGCCAAGTCTGAGTTCGACGCCTACTCCCTGCCTCCTCACTATGAAGAGCAGGCCAGTCATTTGCGCTCTGCCCAGCCTCAGCAGTACGATTTTGCCAAGGCCATGCTGGCGGATGTCCTGCGCTTTCTCGCCACCGATGCCGGGATCTCCTTCTTCTCCCTGCCCGATGACAGCGATCAGGGAGAACGGCTGATTACTTTTTCCATTAAGGCCAGCCCCTTCCAGGTTCTGGAAACCTTGTGCCGAGCCAACGGACTCTCCCTCGTGCCAGACAACGGCATCTGGTACATCCGGCCTGCGGATGATCGCGAGCTGGTCGGCAAGTCCTATGAAATCCGTCACAATGCGCTGGAGCGCGTGGAGCGCATCGTCGATACCGGCAACAGCCGCACGTATTCCTCCAACGGACAGGGCATCAACACCAGTGCCGCTTCAGGTTTGAATCTTCAGGGCATGCGGGAGACCTTCGAAGTCAGCCCCAGCGAGATCATCGATGACATCCGCGCCATCCTGGACCTGCCTCCGGCCAGTCTGGACAACGGCAGCGGCACCGCCAACACGGCGATCCCGGGCATCCCTTCAACCCTCGGCGCGAGCAATGGCGCAGGCTCTGCCCTGGGGCTGGATGAAGCTGCTGCGGCTGCCATCAACTCGAATGAACTCAGCGCCTATCGCCGACCCAAGGTCATCTGGAAGTCCGACTCCAACACCCTCTACGTCGTGGCCACGCGCCTGCAGCACCTCTGGGTCGAAGGCTATCTTTCGGCGGCTGACAAGCGCCAGCCCATGATCGCCATCGAAGTGAAATTCATCGAGACCGCCCGCGATCCACGCCGCGAATTTGGCGTGGATTGGACCGGCACCTTTGAAGACGGCAACTTCCGCAAGGTCAGTGAAATCACCCGAGAGACGGATTCCAATGGCAATCCCTACAACTCGATCAACTACGATCAAGTCGCCACGACGGGGGGCTATCGCACCGATCTCTCTCCGCTGCTCTCAGGGGTCAATCTCAACAACATCGCGGGGACCCTGGGCTGGCCCAGCTTTAGCGTGCTCAGCGCTCAGGACATCAATGTGAAACTGCGGGCACTGCTGCGAGACGAGACCACCACGACCACTTCCTACCCCCGCATGGTCACCCTCAACAATCGAGAAGTCGCCATTCGCAGCGTGGTGAATCAGCCCGTGCTCGCCGCGCAATCCTCCGCCACCCTGGGCACGGGAGCCACCACCACGCAGTCGATCGAGTATTTGCCCATCGGTACCGTACTCAACATCCTGCCCAAGCGCATGGATGACGATCGCATCCTGCTGAACATGGCCATCACCGTCTCCTCCATCGTCGGCAGTGAAATGATCAGCGGCAACCCCTACCCCATCGCCTCCTCCCGCGTCTATGGAGCCCCCGTCGAGGTGGACTCAGGCTACACGGTGGCTGTCGGTGGCCTCAATGAAGCCCGTGAGCGCGAGGGGGAAACCGGCGTGCCGTTTCTCAGCAAAATTCCCCTGCTCGGCTACGCCTTCAAATACAAGAACCGGAGCAAGAATCACAAAAACCTGATGCTCTTCATCACTCCGACTTTGATCGATCCCCGCAACGGAGGTCTGCCAGCGGAGCCCCAATCCGTGCTGCCCCAGCGGCCCGCCAGTGAGCTGCCGCACATCCCGCGAGTGGATCAAAACTCCGGTGCTCTGGTGGGTGGAGCGGACTCCGTGCCCAACGCCGTGTCCTACCTGCAACGGGAGTTTGATGTTCTCCACCAAACCGTCCACGAAGCACGCGGCACCGATGAAGATACCGAGAAGCTGAAGGAACTCGGCGTGGCCGTCGATCATCTGCGCACCCAGGTGGAGCAGTTGCAACTCAGCCAACCCAGCCGCAGCACCGAGCTGGGTCGCTACCTGCAGCAGTTGGGCCAAATCCGACGCCAAATGTCCGAGCTGCGGTACGAGATGTTCAAGCGCAAGCATTTGTGATGAACGCACCGGACGGCGGCCTGTCGCCATCGTCACGGACGATCATCTGAAGCAAACCAAGCCCCGGCGGGAAGTGTCCTGGACCCGCCGGGGCGTTGGCTCGAACGCCAACTTTCGGCTCACGCACCCAAATCCGCGTAATACCGCGCCAGGCGCCTCCCGTGCTCATCGTAGGCCGCCTCAAACAGCTCCGCCGCGCGCTCCGCCCCTGCGACGACACCCGCTGTCAGCACCTTGGGTGGGTGCCCGGCCTCCGTCAGACGCCGCGCCACCTCGGCTTTGATCGCATTGACCACCAGGCAGCCACCCACCGTCGAGCCCGGTGCCACCGGCGTGTCCAGGCCAGGCACATGGACCATCGCATCCCCGACCGGCGCACCCGTATCCAGCACCAGATCCGCGCAGTCCTGCAACTTCTTCCCCTCAGCATGGCGGCTCACACTCGCGTCAGCATGGGCGCGGCTCACCAGAGCCACCACCCGCACCCCACGGCGCTGAAATTCCTCCGCCATCTCCACCGGCACCACATTGCAACCGCTGGAACTCACCACCAAAGCGCTGTCTCCAGGCCCAATGTCAAAATTCCGCAAAATCCTTGCGGCCAAACCACTGACGTTTTCCAAAAACATCGCCTGCCGCTGACCATTGGCCCCCACCACCAGGTTGTGAAACGTCAGGGACAGCTCGACGATCGGATTGAACCCCGGGAAAGATCCGTAACGCGGCCACATTTCCTCCACCAGGATGCGACTGTGCCCGGAGCCGAACACATGGACCATGCGCCCCGCCAAGATCGTCTGCGCAAACCAATCCGCCGCCTGATTCAGCTCCGCCAGCTGAGCCTCGACGGCATCAATGATCCGACGGCTCGCCTCCAGATATTGCAGAGCGGGAGAGGAAGGGGTGGCTTCATTCATGTCCGCCTCCTCGCCCCATTCAGAGCCGATCTCAACGGCCAAATTCAAATCCCACGCACCAGCGCCCACACCGCTCCCAGCACGCCGGCGTAGGATCCGGCCGTCGCTGGCAGAATGGGAACACTGCGATCCATCAGCCGCCATTCACAACTTCTGAGTTCTTCTTTCAGCGGACGGAGCAATGCCTCCGAGGCTCCACTGGCGATGCCTCCGCCCACGATGACGCGTTCGGGATCCAGCACATTCACCAGCGAGGCGATGCCCACCGCCAGCGCCCGCACTGACTGCCGCCACACCTTCGCTGCCTCCTCATCCCCTGCCTGCACCGCCGCCACCAGCTCCTCGGTGGTGGCATACCTTCCGGCGGACCGCCGCAGCAGGGACTGGCCCGCCACCGCCTGCTCCAGACTCCCCGGCGTGCCAAACACATCCGGCTCCCCATCCCAATCAATGCTGATGTGTCCCAAATGACCCGCGCGCCCCAGCTTCCCCTTCAGCAGCCGCCCCCCACTCATCACCGCCCCGCCGACTCCCGTACCCAGCGTCAGCATGAAGACATCCGCACAGCCCTGCGCCGCGCCCATCCACACCTCTCCCAGCAGCGCTGCGTGGGCATCATTGAGCACCACCACCCGCCGTCCAAGTACCTGCTCCCAGTTCAGTCCCTCAATGCCGTGCATCCGCCCCGGCATCCAACGGATGCAATCCCCATGGGGGGACGCCACTCCCGGAGCCGACATCCCTACACTCAGCCCCGTGCGCTCCGACTCCGCTTCCAGCTCCTCGATGCACTCCCGCGCCCCCTGGACAAACATCGGCAACCCATCGGCATCTTGTTCGCCATCTCGAGTCGGTCGCACCGCACTTTGCAAAATGGCTCCCGATGCCAAATCCACCCGCGCCGCCTTGATCAGCGTGCCACCCAAATCAATGCCAATCGCCTCCCGCATTCGCGCACTATGAGCCATCGCCACCTTCCGGCAAGGACTTTCCCTTTCCGAGGTCATGCATCGTCAGCCCCACATTGGTACCACTCGGCCACAAAGCTCCATTTTCTCGCTCGTCGCCTGCCATTCGATTCGTTAAAAGGGAACCATGCACTCCATTTTCCATCGAGGTCTGGCGTTCATCGCGATCGCGGGTCTCAGCAGCATCACCTCCCAACCCGCCCCGGCCGCACGTCCCACCAACGTCGTCTTCATCCTCACCGACAACCAAGGGGCCTGGACGCTCGGATGCTATGGGAATCCCGACATTCGCACGCCGCACATCGATCAGCTCGCCACCCAGGGCATTCGCTTCACCCGCGCTTTGAGCAGCAATCCCGTCTGCTCACCCACCCGCGCCACCTTCCTCAGCGGCCTCATCCCCTCTCAACACGGGGTTCACTGCTTTCTCGATCCCAAATACATGATCGGGCCCGAGGCTTACAACACGCTCGATGAGTTTGACACCCTCGGTGAGATTTTAAAGAAAGCCGGCTACCGCTGCGGCCTGAGCGGCAAATGGCATCTGGGTGCCAACATGACACCGAGTGAAGGCTTCGATGACCTGTGGGTGACGAAGCCGGACGGCAGCACCAAGGAATTCACCGATCAGCTCATCATTGAAAACGGTGAAGTGCATGAAGTGGCCGAGTACACCACCTCTTATTTCACCCGCCGCGGCGTGGAGTTCATCGAGAAAAACAAGGACCAACCGTTCTTCCTCTTCCTCGCCTACAACGGCCCCTACGCCCTCGGCCCCCTGCTGCTGCATGAGTCCCCCAATCGCCACGCCGAATACTACGCCGACAAGGACCTGCTCTGCTTTCCCCGAGATCGCATGCATCCCTGGCAGTTCAACAACCTGGACTACCACAACAATCCCGTCTCCATGCGCCGCGTCGCCGCTGAGGTCAGTGGCGTGGATGACGGCGTCGGCGAGATCATGCAGACGCTGGATCGGCTGCACCTCACGGAAAACACACTGGTCATCTACACCTCCGACCAGGGCTGGATGGGCGGTCAAAATGGCATCTGGGGCATGGGAGATCACACCCGGCCCTTCGGCGCGCATGACCTCATGATGCAGATCCCGCTGATCTTCAGCCAGCCAGGCAGCATCTCGCCCGACCAAACCTGCGACGCTCTGGTCAGCAATTACGACTTCCTCCCCTCCGTGCTCGGCTACCTCGGTCTCGCCAAGGACATGCCGACCTCCCCGCCCTCTCCCGGTCGAGATTTTTCCCCAGCTCTCCACGGTCAGCCTCTGTCCTGGACCGCCGACAACGCGGTGTTTTACGAGTTTGAAAACACCCGCTGCATGCGCGGAGAGAAGTGGAAAATCGTCGAGCGCCACCCGAGTGGGCCGCATGAATTGTACGACATGGAGGCGGATCCCCAGGAACGCTTCAATCTCTTCGGCCAGCCTGGATACGAGGAGGCTCAAGCCGCTGCACAGAAGCGCTTGCACGCCTTTTTCGATCGCTACGCCGATCCCAAGTACGATGTCTGGAAGGGCGGTGGATCAAAGGCCACGCTGCTCAGCAGTCGCGAACCACGCAAAAAATGACGCGCAGCGATGCCCATGCGCTCGCCGCCCTCCTCCTCGGCGGTCTTTTCCTGAGCCCGAGTCCGGCCCAGGAGAGGCCTGCCACGCAGGTGCTGAACCGCGCCATCGAGGTGCGCTCCCTGCCCGCTGTCGAGGCCGCCAAGGATCTTCCCGTCGATCTGGAGGCCGTAATTGGTTTCCTCGATGACGGTCACACCGCCTTCATCCAAGACGACACCGCCGGCACCTTTTTCCCCCTGCACGATGGGCTGCCACCCCTCGCTGCGGGGGATCGCGTCCGCGTCCAAGGCCACACCATCACCGGCCTCTACCTGCCGGGCATCGATGCGGAAACCGTCACCCACCTCAGCCACGGTGCCCTCCCTGCACCGACTCCCGTGACGCCTGCCGACCTACGCAGCGGTCGCTATCACTATCAGCGCATCAGCATTCAGGGCATCATCCACGCCTTCGAGACGGCGGATGAAGGTCGCTCCGTGGTCCGACTGGCCGTGGCCAATCAAAAAGTCCGAATCGAAGTGGATGCCGCCCTCGGTGCCCACCCGCCGTTGGACGCCACCGTCGAAGCCGTCGGGCTCGCCGCTGGAGCCATCAACAGCCGCCGCCAGCTGGTGGATCCCTACATCCGTCTCGCCTCCTGGAGTGATCTCAAAGTCCTGCATCCACCCGAGCCACCCGCCGCGCTCCCACTGGCCACTCCGGCCTCCCTCATGACCTTCCAGCCCCGGCCCGCGCAGTCTCAGCGCGTGCGGCTCGTCGGCATTCTCCTGGCCAATCCCGAGCCCGAGCAGCTCTTTCTCCGCAGCATCGAGCCCAGCTCCGAAGTCACCGCCCTCCGCATCCGCCTGCGCAGCCCTTTCACCGCCGAACCGGGCACCCAGCTCGAAGTGGTGGGATACCCCAGCATGGGCCGTTTTTCCGCTGAATTGACCGACGCCCAGGTGCTCCACGCCACCCCGGCTGAACCCGCCGACTCGCTCCCCACGCCTTTGGACATCGAGTGGGCAGACCGTTTTAAAGGCCAACTCGATGGCGAGCTGGTGCGTCTCGAGGGCCAGCTGAGCCAGACCTTTACCACCCCAGCTGGTGCCGAGTGGATGTTGGGCCGCGATCAAGAAGCCACCACCCTTTTCCTCCCCGCGCCCGCCGCACCTCCACCTTGGGAGAGCGGTAGCCGCGTCCAGGCCACGGGGATTTTGGAAGTCGTCTCCGCCACGGGAAAAGGCTACAACGCCCGGCCAGATCACATCCGCCTGCTGCTGCGCTCTCCTGCCGACCTCCACCTCATCGAGCCGCCCCCTTGGTGGACACCGCGCCGCCTCGGAGCCCTCTCCGCCATCCTCGTCGGCCTCCTCACCCTGGGCTCCATTTGGATCTTCGCCCTGCGGCGTCAGGTACGCCGTCAGGCCCTGGCTTTGCAAGATCGGCTCACCGCCCAGGCCGTCCTCGAAGAGCGGCAACGCATCGCGCGGGAATTTCACGACACCCTGGAGCAGGAACTCGCCGGTCTCACCCTGCGGCTGGATGCCGCCGTCAGCCGCCCCATGGAGGACAAAGCCCGCCAGCTCCTGCTCGGCTCACGCAACCTCACCCACCGCATCCAGGAAGAGGCGCGCAACCTCGTCTCCGGCCTGCGCAATACCGACGCCCATCTCACCCGGCTCGAACCGGAGATCCATCGCCTCATCGCCCGCCAGCCAGACAACGCGCCGGTGATCGAGTGCGTGGAGGACACTCCCCTGCCGCCCCTGCCTGCGCACGCCGCCCACCATCTGCTGATGATGATCCAGGAGGCTCTGACCAACGTCCTCAAACACGCGCAGGCCCGCCACATCCGCCTGCACACGCACGCCAGCGCGCAGCAGATCGAAATCTCCATCCGCGATGATGGCCATGGCATGGCCGCCACGGATGCCGACGGCCGCCCCGGTCACTTTGGCTGCATGGGCATGCGAGAGCGCGCCCGCGCCATCCACGGCACCGTGGACTGGTCCCGCGCCGCCACCGGTGGCACCGAAGTCCACATCACCCTCCCTCTGCCCTCCCCATGACTCCCCTGCGCCTCCTCATCGTCGATGACCACTTCGTCGTCCGCAGTGGCCTCGCCGCCTCCCTCGGGCTGGAAGATGACCTCAGCGTGATCGCGGAGCTGGATCGCGGGGAGGACTTGCTGAAAACCTACGCCACCACCCCTGCCGACGTCATTTTGATGGACCTCCAGCTTCCTGGCATCTCCGGCATCGAGGCCACCAGCCAGCTCCTCCAGCAGCATCCCGACAGCCGCGTGCTGATCTTCTCCACCTTTGCCCGGGATGATGAAGTCCTCGCTGCGCTCCGTGCTGGAGCCCTCGGCTACCTGCAAAAATCCGCCTCGCGCGACATGCTGCTCAGCGCCATCCACGCCGTGGCTCGCGGGGAGGAATGCCTACCGCCCGACCTCGCCGCACGCTTGGAAAAACGACGAGCCGAGCCCGATGTCACCCCTCGGGAACTCGAAATCCTCACCCTCGTCACTCAAGGAAACGCCAACAAAGAAATCGCCGCTCAACTCGGCATCGGCGAAGACACCGTCAAACAACACGTCAGCCGCATCCTGCACAAACTGCGGGTCAATGACCGCGCCCAAGCCACTGCCGAAGCCATCCGCCGCGGCCTCGTCAGCGTGTGACTGGCAGCAGGCGGGGGTGAGTCAGTCGGGAAAACGCAAATTCGCCTCGTCGGCGTTGCGGTTATCGTTACTTGGCCTCGGCCTTCAGCGGAGAGTCAGCGGCCAGCGTCTGGGGCTCACCCTCTTTGTGGTGGCTCATCACAAAGGCCACCACATCCACCACGCGATCCAGACCGAGCTGCGGTTCCCAGGCAGGCATGCCTTTGGTGATATCTGGCGCACCCTTGCGCACCAGGTTCAGCACCTGGGTCGGATTGCCCCCGTGCTTCCACTCCTGATCATTGAGCGGCAGACCGGGCAGCTTGTTGCCCGCCAGATGGGCGGACAGATCCGCTGCGTGACAGGCCACGCAGGTCGTCATAAAGGTTTCCTTGCCCTTGGCCACCACGGCTTCGTCCTGAGACATCGCCCAGAGCTTCGCGTCATCGATTTTCTCCAGCTCCTTCTGGCGCACCTCCTCGATCTTCGCCAAATCCTCCGCCATCCGCTGCGCGTCATCACGGCCCACTCCCAGCTGGTAATAAATCAGCCACGCCAGCACAAACCAGATCATCGTGATGTACCAGGACCACAACCACCAGTTCGGCAGCTTTTGATCGTACTCTTGGATACCGTCGTATGCGTGCTCACGCAGTGTCGGTTCCTGATTATCTGGGGAATTGGGAGCGTCCATGGGATGAGAGGGGGGAGACTAGTAAAAAACGAAAAATGGAAGGCAGCAGGGAGTCAATCAGTGGCAGCGAGAACGGGGCTCAATCCTCCAAGGGCAGAGCCGCCAGATGTTCCCGCTTTTCTTTCTTCATCAGCATCGTGCGAGTCACCATCACCCCGTAAAACAGAACCGTGAAGGCAAAACAGGCCATGGAAACAATGAAGGCCCAGTTCTCAAAAATCACTCGTTTGAACATGATGTTAGGTCGTAGAGGGTGAGATCAACAAAAACACAGACTTCGATCAGGGAGCGACGGAGGCCGTGTCAGACTGACGGGCACGGCGTGCCTTGTCCGGGTTCACAGGTGACATCGGGAATGGGATGCCCACCGGCGTGGTGAGCAGCTTCTCCTCCACCTGCGGCGTGTCAAACTGACCCAGCTTCTGCAGGTAGGCGATGACAGCTACGATCTTGCGATCCGGCTCCGTGTAGAGATTCTCTTCCCGCAAACGCTTCACGATCTCGATGCCCTGATTGATCGCATTCTCCCGAATCTCCGCCGCATCCATCGGCGGGTAGGGCACGCCGAGACGGGTCAACACGGCGATCTTTTTCGGCAGCGTTTTTTGATCGAACTTGTCCTCATACAGCCAGGTGTAGGGCGGCATGTTGGAGCCGGGAGAAGTCGAACGCGGATCCTGCATGTGGCGGAAGTGCCAGCTGTCAGGGTAGCGACCGCCCTCACGAGCCAGGTCCGGACCGGTGCGCTTCGATCCCCATTGGAAGGGGTGATCATAAATCGACTCTCCCAGGCGGGAATAGTCACCGTAGCGCAGCACATCCGGCAGAATGGTGCGGATCATTTGCGAGTGGCAGTTGTAGCAGCCTTCATTGACGTAAATGTCACGTCCAGCCAGCTCCAAGGGAGTGTAGATCTTTTGAATGCGATCTTCCACGTTGCGTGCCCGATTGACGACCACAGTGGGAACGATCTGGATCAGACCACCCAGCGCGACTGCGACAAAAGTCAGGATCGTGAAGGGCAGGTAGTTCGCCAGCAAGCGATCATACCAGCCACCCCAGGCCGCACCTTTCTCGCGGAATTTTTTGATCGCGATGAGGGTGAACAATCCCGCGCAGATCAGAGCCACGATATCCGATCCCGGTGGCAGGAACAGCCATCCCAACACCAGCAGCATTCCCGCAAAGAGGTAGGCCACAGGATCGTTGAGGAACGTCTCGGTCACCGGCATGGTGTCCTTCTCGTTGCGCTGGAGGAGGGCCACTTCCCGCGTCTCGTTGACTGGTTTGCCCGAACGAGCGGTGAGCGCCAAGTTGACCAGCATCAGCGCCATACCACTGAAGTAGAGCAGGCCACCCACGATTCGGAATAGCATCAGCGGACGGATGGCGTTGAGCGTCTCCAGGAAGGCGGGGTTTACCAGGGCCGTGCCATCCGCATTGGTCTGGTTCAGCATCAGACCCTGCATGATGCCCGAGGTCCACATGGCCAGCACATAGACCAGGATGCCGATGAGACCGATCCAGAAGTGGAAGTTGGCCATCGAAGTCGAATGCAACTTCGTGCCGTAGAGACGCGGAGCCAGCCAGTAGAACAGACCTGCCGCCATGAAGCCATTCCAGCCCATCGCACCCGAGTGCACGTGACCAATCGTCCAGTCCGAGTAGTGCGAGAGGTAATTCACCGCCCGGATCGAAAGCAGCGGGCCTTCAAAGGTGGACATGCCGTAGAACGTCACGCCCGCCACAAAGAACTTCACCACCGGATCCGTGCGCAGCTTGTCCCACGCACCCCGCAGGGTCAGCAGACCATTGAGCATGCCACCCCAGGAGGGAGCCCAGAGCATCAGGCTGAAGAACATGCCCAGATACTGCAACCACTCCGGCAGCGCCGTGTGCAGCAGGTGGTGCGGACCCGCCCAGATGTAGATGAACACCAGCGACCAGAAGTGAACGATCGACAACCGGTAAGAATAAACCGGCCGCTCCACCGCCTTCGGCAGGAAGTAATACATGATGCCGAGAATCGGCGTGGTCAAAAAGAAGGCCACGGCATTGTGCCCATACCACCACTGCACCAACGCGTTCTGCACCCCAGCAAAGACGGTGTAGCTGTGCGTCCAGCTGGTGGGGATGGAAAGGTGATTGACGATGTAGAGCATCGCAATCGTGAGGATGGTCGCGATGTAAAACCACAGCGCCACGTAGAGCGTTGGCTCGTTTCGCTTGGCCAGCGTCCAGAAGAAGTTCACTGCAAACACCACCCAGATCACGGCCACCGCCAGGTTGATCGGCCAGATCAGCTCAGCGTATTCCTGCCCCCGGGTCAGACCCAGTGGCAACGTCACAGCCGCCGAGACGATGATCAATTGCCACCCCCAGAAGTGGACCTTCGACAGCATGTCCGACGCCATCCGCGCTTTGCACAGCCGCTGGGTGGAGTAGTAGATGCCCGCGAACATCATGTTGCCCACAAAGGCAAAAATGACGGCGTTGGTGTGCAGCGGCCGCAACCGACCGAAGGTCAGGAACGACGTTTCAAAATTCAGCTGAAAAAAGTTGAGCTGAGACGCGATCAACAATCCCACCAACATGCCAACGAGGCCCCAAATGATGGAGGCCCACATGAACTGACGGACGGTTTTGTCATCGAACTCGATGAGCTGCTTGGGAGCGGTGGCGGCGGTGTCTGACATGGGCGATCGGGTGGGTGAGGGAGAGGATTTTGAGAAACTGAAAGCGAAAACTTAGCGGCGAGCAGGGACGGTTTTTCCTTCTTCTTCAAGGGGCAACAACGCTTGCTGCTCCAGACTTCGGCCACGGCGTTGCGAGCGCTCAAGCACAAAGAGTGCGGCAAAAAGAATGCCAAACATGAGGCTCAAAAAAACAGTGACAGCAAAAACTTCCATGAACGAGTGAGTGATGGGAGCCCAAGAATGAGAATGGGTCAAGCAACGCCATGAATGAATATCCAGGTTGAAGCCTTCGGCTCCGCCTGAGTTGGTGGAGCCTCCTCAGATTTTGTTTCCCGCCCCTTCGCCCTCCCCTCCGCAAAAACACCCCGTTCAACAGTGATCTTGCTGGTCAGATGCGCGGAATCCCCTACACTGCGCCCATGCACGCTGCCTCCACGACCTGGAAAACCCGCCTCTCCACCCTACTCCTCCTCGCCCTATCCGCCTGGCCCTTTGCCTCTACGTCGCGAGCCGCTGAGGCCTCGGAGCCATTCGATCACTGGGAGGCCTCCTTCTCCACCGGGGCTCTGTGGAGCATCGGCTCCAATGCCTCCCCCCTTAATTACACTCTGCTGCCGCAATTCCTCGAAGCCAAAACCCCACCCATGTTCCACATCCCCGCCGGAGCCTCCGAGTGGGTGGTGCGCTCTCGCTTCACCTTCGAAGGGGCACCCATTGTCAAGGGACCCGAGTCCTACTTCATCGGCATGCTCTTTTCCCCCTCCATCGAGTTTTGGCCTGAGTCGCGGCGTTGGTCCTGGTTCATCAGCTCCGGCGGCGGTTTCGGCGTGATGGACAGCCGCGGCTACGACGTGCCGGGCGGTCAGGGTCAGGATTTCAACCTGAGCTGGTTTGCCCAGAGCGGCGTGCGGGTCAATCTCACCGATGGCCTCTCCCTCACCGCCGCCGCCTTATTCCAACACATCTCCAACGGCGGTCAAAACGACGTCAATCCCGGCATCGATAGCCTCGGTTTTACCCTCGGAGTCGCTTGGAACTTCTAATCGACCCAAACTATCTTTTGCCAGTACCGACCCCGCCAATGAGAAGGGGTTGAAACACGGCGGCATTCGGCGTGTATTGATCTCTTCCCGATCAAGACGCGCTCCCTTCCCGCCGCCATGAAAACGCTCCCTCTCTCTCTCGCCACCGCCCTCCTCCTGCTCGGCAGCCACGCCGCCGCCGCCGTCCGGCTGCCCGCCATTTTTTCCGATGGCATGGTACTCCAGCAGGGAGCCGACGCCCCCATCTGGGGTTGGGCTGATGCGGGGGAAAAAATCACCGTCAGCTTCGCCGATCAAGAAGTCTCCACCGAGGCCGCCGCTGATGGCCGCTGGGAAGTGAAGCTGGACCCGCTCGCCGTATCGGCCACCGCCCGCCCGCTCACCGTCAAAGGCAGCAATACCCTCACGCTGAAAGACGTCCTCGTCGGTGAGGTGTGGATTTGCTCCGGCCAGAGCAACATGCAATGGACCGTGGCCCAAGCCGCCAATGCCGAACAGGAAATCGCCGCCGCCAAACTCCCCAGCCTGCGCATGTTCAGCCTGGACCGCGTCACCGCCGACACACCCGCCACCGATTGCAAAGGCCGCTGGCTGCCTGCCACTCCCGAAAATGTCGGAGCCTTCTCCGCCGTGGCGTTCTATTTTGGCCGCCACCTGCATCAGGTACTCAACGTGCCCATCGGCCTCATCAACACCTCCTGGGGCGGCACCCGCGTCGAAGCCTGGACCAGCATGGATGCCCTCAAACAGCGGCCTTCCGCCTCCAAAATGATCGCGGACTGGAACCAACAGATCGCCTCCTGGAATGGCAAGGAAATGCAGGCCGCCTTCGAAAAACGCCGCTCCGACTGGCAGCAACAGGTCAAAAAAATCCAAGCCGCCAATCAAAAACTCGCCGCAGGCAAACCCAAAGCCCCGATCCCCGCTGCCCCCCGCCCTCCCGAGGATCCCGCCAAGTCCCAGCATCGTCCCGCAGCCCTCTACAACGCCATGATCGCCCCCCTGATCCCCTACGCCGTCCAGGGAGCCATCTGGTACCAGGGTGAGTCCAACCAAAAACGCGCCTTTCAATACCAAGAGCTGCTCCCCACCCTGATCAATGATTGGCGGCAACGCTGGGGACGCGACTTCTCCTTCTACATCGTCCAGCTCGCCGCCTTCGGCAATCGCAATCCCGACGTCATCGAGCCCGGCTACGACGACACCTGGGCCGAACTCCAGGAAGCCCAGCTCCTCACCGCCCTCACCCTGCCCGACTGCGGACTCGCCGTCACCAATGACATCGGAGAGAAAGACAACATCCACCCCAAGAACAAGCAAGAGGTCGGCCGCCGCCTCGCCCTCTGGGCCCTCGCCAACGACTACGACAAAGCCGACACCGTACGCAGTGGACCTCTTTTCAAAAACGCCACCCTCCGAGACGGCAAAGTTCACATCGACTTTCAATACGCCGACAGCGGCCTGAAAACTCGGGATGGCGGCGAATTGAAGCAATTCCAAATCGCCGGAGCCGATGGCAAATGGGTCTGGGCCAAAGCCGTCATCGAAGGCTCCAGCGTCATCGTCTCCAGTCCCGACGTGCCACAGCCCGTCGGCGTCCGCTACGCCTGGATGTCCTGGCCTGAGGGAGCCAATCTCGTCAACCTCGAGGGCCTGCCCGCCTCCTGCTTCCGAACCGACCCCTTCCCGCCCATGACCCTCGGCGTCACCTCCCCCTACGACGAAGCTCCCGAAACGCGCCGCAAGGCCCCATAAATTCCGGCAGATCGCACCACTCCAAGTCGGCCCGTCGGGGCTGACTCACGGAACCGTCTTTCTTCATCTTGCCAGCGCGCCTTCACCGGCCCAGGATGCCTCATGTCCAACGTCCTCCTAAAAATCGCCCACCTGCGCATTGTACCCGCCCTGGTCATCGATGAACCGCTGGACGCCACGGAACTCGCCGAAGCCATGATCGCCGGCGAGCTTCCCTGTGCCGAGATCACCCTGCGCACACCCGGCGCACTGGCCGCCATCAAACTCATGTCGCGCGTGCCTGACATGACCGTCGGTGCAGGCACCGTCACCACCATCGAGCAGGCCGACGCCGCCATCGAAGCCGGAGCCCAATTCATCGTCACCCCCGGATTCGACGCCGAACTCTGCCAGCACATCGCCGACCGAGAAGTCCCCTTCATCCCTGGGGCCGTCACCCCCAGCGAGATCATGGCCGCGCAAAACATGGGCATCAATTTCGTAAAATTTTTCCCCTGCACCCTCTACGGTGGCCTACCCGCCATCGAGGCCCTCTCGGGTCCCTTTCCCACCATGAAATTCATGCCCACCGGCGGCATCAAAGCGGAAAACGTCCACGGATTCCTCTCCCATCCCAGCGTCGCCGCCTGCGGAGGCAGCTGGATGGTCCGGCGGCAGTGGATCAAAGACGGCCAGTTCGATCTCGTCACCGAGTCCTGCCAGCAGACCATGGAAATTGTGCGCCGCCTGCTGCGCCGTTGATTTCCCCCCCGGCGCGAACCCGAAAAGATTGCTCGACTCTCCCGAGTTGAGCGGGGGTGCATGACGAGCCGGACGGCGTGCGATCATGAAAAGAGACGCCGGAGGGCAACGACGAAGCACGGCTCAGGAGAGACCATGCCACACATCCGCCCCCCTGTAGGTGGCCGCACCGAGGCCACACGCCTTTGAAAAGCGAATGATCCCGCTGCCTCATCCCTCCATTCTCTCCCCAAAGCCTCCCCCTCCGCAGCGGGT
>JAGRPD010000074.1:6538-9630 GCA_020439875.1 Verrucomicrobiales bacterium | reverse complement strand
CCCGCGCCCTCCCCGCATTCGAAATCCACAAAAAACTCTCTCAGCTCCAACCCGAGCATGCCCTTCCCCCGCCAAACGTTCGGCCTCAGAGCCCACGGAAAAAGGCGCGTGCCGTGCGGGACGTTTCTTCCGCCACTTGTTCCGGTGGCACGCCGCGCAGAGCGGCGATGCAGCGTCCGGTATCGGCCACGTATGCGGGCTCGCAGCGCTGACCGCGATGCGGCACGGGGGCCATGAAGGGGGCATCCGTCTCCAGCAGGTAGGCATCCGCAGGCACGGCCACAGCTGTCTCCGCCATGTTGCCCGGTTTTTTAAATGTCACGATCCCCGTGAACGAAACCAAGTGACCACGCTCAATCACCGCCTGCGCCTCCGCTGCCGTGCCGGTGAAGCAATGAAACTGCCCTCGCACCTTCTCGGAAAACGGCAATACCAAGCGGGTCAGATCCTCCCAGCTCTCGCGATTGTGGATGATCGTGTTCAGGCCGTGCTCGGCCGCCACCTCCAGCTGCGCCACCAGCACTTCCGCCTGATGCTGACGCCAGCCCTCCACCGTCCAGCCTTCTGCGGGAGGATGAAAGTAGTCCAAACCAATCTCCCCGATGGCCGCCACCTTGGGATGCCGAGCCAGCTCGTGCAATTCATCGATCCAAGCCCGACCGGACACCGATTGCACCTCGCAGGGATGCACGCCCACGGCTACCCAGACATCCGCATGCCGCTCACTCAGGTCGAGCAAAAACCGCGCCTCCTTCAGGTCGGTCGCCGGCGCGATCATCGCACTGACTCCAGCTTCCCGCGCCCGATCCATCACGGCGTCCAAATCCTCTTGCATCCGATCGTTGGCCAAATGCACATGCGTATCAATCCATCCTGTCACTGCGGTTCCGTCTTTCGTTGTTGAGGTTTTTCTTGAGGGGGTTGGGGAGCGGCGATCTTCCACGCCGTAAGCCACTGCTGATTCGTCACCACGTATCCCTGCCGGGTCATGCGCTTCAGCATGTCAGGCAGGTGCGCGGCTCCGTAAAAAATCGCGATCTTTCGTTTCCCCAGTTTCACCTGCTCCTTCAGCGCCTTGAGCGCCACTTTGTTGCGACCTGCCAGGATCACCGTGCCCTGCTCCCCTTCGACATCACTCAGCAGCACCTCGATCTGGTCAAACTGTCGCGCCACCACCCGTTTCAATTCATTCGATCCATCTTCCTTCATCAGCATCTCCAAAATCTCCACCAGTCCCAGTTGGTGTTCCATCGGCTGCTCTCGGGTGCCGTTCATGCTGGCCACCGTCGCCTTCCACCACAGACCCAAAAATGATTCGCCCTGCTTCTCCTGCGCCTCAAAGAACTCGTCCGCCTCCATGTCTGCATGCACAAAGTTCGGTGCCTGGTAATTGATCTCATCCATCTGCCCTGTCAGCTTGAGTTTCGAGCGCATGGTCTCGTACAAAACGCCCAACCAGGCCATGCGCGAATCCGCGCTTCCCTTCGCTGTTTTCGATGCCTCCTCCTCGTTCGCGACCTTTGCTTCCTTTGCGGGCAGGCGTTTGTTGGGATCTCCCACCATTTCAAACAGCACCACCTCGTAACCGGTGAAGCGTTCATTGAGCTGCTGATAATACGCCGCGTCAGCCACATGCACCGCGCCGATGAGATCCACCTCCTGTCCGGCGCGTCCCCGCACCGAAATCACCGCCGTCTGCAACTGCGTGCGCCCATCTTTCAAATCCACCACCCGCACAAAGTCCTCGGCCTCCGGTGCTCCCTGGGCCGTCACGGCCCACAGCCCAGCCAGCGCGATGATCCAAATCTTCATGAGGTATGGGGCGCGATCACCCATCAGCGGATTTTCTTGTCGGGCAGCGCGGTTTTGATGCCTTCATCCAGCGGCATCTTGTCGGTCTCTAGGGTCAACCCAGTCTCTGCCATCAAAGACGCCAGCTGCTTTTGCAGATCCTTCACGGTCTCTTGCAGCGCGGGATCGTTGATCAAATTGTGATCCTCCAGCGGATCCTCCCGGATGCGGTACAGCTCCGCCATGTGGCGATCGGGCGAGCCGTCTCCATGTGGGTAGTGCACGTACTTCCACTCATCGGTGCGGACGCCGCGCACATTCGGCGTGTAGGGGAACTGCTTCTCGTAATTGTAATGATAAAACCACGCCGTGCGCCAGTCGGCATCTCCCTGCTGCACCAGCTTCACCCAAGAGTGACCGTGAATGTCTGGCAAGGCAGGCGCACCACAGAGTTCCAAGATGGAGGGTGCCAGGTCCACTGTCAGCACCTGCTGATCGATGACCTTCGGCATCGAGGTCGGCGTCAGACCGGGAAAACGTGCCACCTGCACGATGCGAATGGAGGGCTCATGCATCGTGCGTTTGTCCACCATGCCGTGCTCGCCATTGAGCAGGCCGTTATCGCTCATGAAAACGATCACGGTATTGTCCAACTGACCGCTGGCCTTGAGGTGATCCACCAAGCGGCCGACGCTGTCATCCACACTCAAGATGGTACCCCAGTAGGCTCGGGTCATCGCCTCGAAGTCCTTCACCCCCGCCGCACTGTCATCGGGAAACTCCTTCCTCCAATCAAACAGCGGTCCATAAATGCCGTGCCAAGTGTAGAGCCGTTCCTTGATCCAGCGAGGCTTGTCCTCCAGGTGGAAAGCCGTGTCGGGATACGGAAAGGGAACGCCGTCAAACACATGCTGGTACTTTTCTTCGGGAAAATAGAAGCTGTGGGGAGCCTTGTGACCCAGCAGCAGGCACCAGGGTTTGTCTCCGGATTCCTGTCCCTTGATCCAATCCAGCGCCATGTCCGTCACCACGGTGGTGTAGTATCCCGGCGCGACTCGGCGCTCCTTGCCATTGAAGTTGAACTCGGTGTCAAAGTACTGCCCTTGGCCCTTGTGCGTCACAAAGTAGTCGTAACCCGGACGCGGTTCGTCATTCTCCTCCCCCATGTGATATTTGCCGATGTAAGCCGTGGTGTAGCCCGCCTTATGCAGCTCGGAGGGAAAGGTCTTCATCGAGTCCGGGTACTCGGTGAAGTTGTTCGTCACACCATGACTGTGCGCGTAGAGACCACTGAGGATCGA
>JAGRPD010000074.1:0-6444 GCA_020439875.1 Verrucomicrobiales bacterium | reverse complement strand
TGGCCAGCGAGCCCGAGGCAATCCCAGCGCTGATCATCGGTCAGGATGAACAAGACATTGGGCCGCTCCGCACTGCGCGCCCAGCCTGACGCGAGAGCGGCGATCCAAGCAAGCAGGCAGACGGGGCGGAACATTCGGGAAAAAATTCTCATCACCCCCACCGCTAGCCAGCGTGTCGGGCCGTCGCAAGCCTGGATCCGCTCAATTTTCCACAGTGAAACTCTGCAAACAGTTGCCGATCCAGGTTTCTGCCCGCAGGATGCACGCCGTGTCGGCTGCTCTCCGCCATGAACTGATCTCCGCCTCCGCTGGCTCGGGGAAAACCTACCAACTGGTGCGCCGCTACCTGCACCTGTTGGCGCTCGGTGTGGATCCGCCCAGCATCGCGGCCATGACCTTCACTCGCAAAGCGGCGGGAGAGTTCTTCAGTCGCATCCTCAACCAGCTGGCCCGGCTGGCCGATGGCACAGAAGATGCCTCGGCGTACTTTGCCGATCTCTGCCCACCCCTGCCAGAGCAGACGGATTTTCGCGCGCTGCTGGTCCGGGTGACGCGCCAGATGCAGCGGTTGCGTCTCGGAACGCTGGATAGTTTTTTTGCCTCGGTAGCCAGTTGTTTCCCTCTGGAGCTAGGCCTGCCTGCGGGCGCTGCGGTGATGGCGCAGGAGGAAACGGAAGAACGGCGTGAGGAAGCGCTCAATACCCTGCTGGATCGCCTGCATCGGCGGCGGGATGAGACGCAGCTTCAGCTCATCCACGAGGCAGTGAAACAGTCCAGCTTCGGCGCGGAGGAGAAACGGCAGGAAGACGTCCTGCGTGGCTGGATCAAAGAGGGCCAGGATCTCTGGCTCAGCTCGGATGGCACTGACGCCTGGGGAAATCCAGATCGGATCTGGCCCGCCTCCGACGCGCTCCCCTCCGATGTCAGCCTCGCTAGCCTGCCGGGTCTCGTCGCCAATTTGCGGGATCAAATGCCGGCTCTCACCGCCAAGGGGGCCACCATGCTGGATGAATTGGCGGAGCAAGTGACCCAGTTCGAGCCCGGTGTCGCTCTGCCAACTCGGGTGGAATTCTTCCTCAAAAAGACGGCGGAATTGCTGGCCGACGGCAGCGAAGTCACTTGGGGAAAAAAAATCGCCCTGTCCGATTCCGCCCAGGCCGCCTGGATGACGCTCGCCCGCTCCCTGCTCGCCCTCGAAGTCAGCGTGCGCGCCTATCGCACGCGCGGTCTGGCACGGGTCTTGGCGCTGTTTGAAGAGCAGTATGATCGCAGTGTGCGGCAGCGCGGCCAGCTCAGCTTTGCCGATATTCCACGCCTGCTGTCGCAGCTGTCGGACGGCAGCGCCGCAGAGGCTGCCGATGCACTTTGGTTCCGGCTCGATGGGCGCTTCGACCACTGGATGTTCGACGAGTTTCAAGACACCAGCTTCAGCCAGTGGAATGTGGTGCAGCCCCTGGTGAGCGAGGCCCTGCAGGACGCGGAAGGTCGCCGCAGTTTTTTTGCCGTCGGGGATCCCAAACAGTCCATCTACCTCTGGCGGCAGGCCGAGCCCGGTCTCTTCGACGAGCTGCTGGAGCAAAATCCCGCCGCCGGAGAATACGGCCTTCATCCCGGCACGCTGAGCCAGTCCTACCGCGCCACTCCAGAGGTCCTCCAGGCAGTCAACGGCGTGTTTCAAGACCGTGCCCGTCTGCGTGCCGCCCTCGGCCCTGAAGCGGTGAAACCCTGGCGCTTCGAGCCCCACACCGCCGCGCCTCGGACGGCAGACACACCGGGATACAGCGCCTTTTTTTCCGCCATCAAACCCGACGACGATGCGGAAGAACCCGCCTTTGGCAAACCTGCCCATCGTCTGGCTGCGGCCATCCTGCGCGAGGTACGCCCCGTGGCGCGCGGCCTCAGCTGCGCCGTCCTGGTGCGCGCCAACAACACCGCCCTCGCCCTCACCGAGGTGCTGCGTGCGGAACTCGATGAACCCGTCACCTGCGAGTCGCAGATCCATCCCGCCACCGACAACGCCGCCACCCTCGCCCTACTCTCGCTGCTGCAGCTCGCCTGCCATCCGGGTGATACGCTGGCCCTCCAGCACCTGCGCATGACGCCGCTGGTGGCGCTCCTGCCTGAGGCCGACACCTTCCCTGCCGATTTGGTGCGGGAAATCCTCCGCCTGATCCAGGCTCGGGGATTTGCGGGCTTCACCGCCACCTGGATCGCTCACTTGCGAGAGCTGGATCCGATGCTGGATGCCTTTCACCAACTACGATTGCAGCAATTCTCCGATCTAGCCGCCGAGTTCGATGCCAGCGGCAGCCGCGACATCGACACCTTCCTCCGCACCGCTCGCAGCCATCCCTTGCGGCGGCGTGGGGCGGAGGAAGCGATCCATGTGATGACCATTCATGCCTCCAAAGGGCTGGAGTTTGACGTCGTCCTCATGCCCGAGCTGGACAGCGATTCCATGTCTGCCCTGCGCTCCGAGCAGTGGTTGGTGGATCGGCAGCGCGGCCAGACCGAGTGGGTCCTGCAGGCTCCGAAGAGCGAATTCATCCGCGCCGATCTGACCCTCTCCGCCCGCCGCCAGCGGGAGGAAGCGCGGGCCGCATTTGAATCCCTGTGCCGCCTCTACGTCGGCATGACGCGGGCTCGCCGCGCCCTTTTCCTCATCGCCGAACCACCTCCCAAAAGCGGCACCGCCATGAAGGCCTCCCGTTTGCTGCGGGAAACCTTGGCAGTCGGCTTCACCTCCCGCGATGAAACCGTCGGCGACACCGCCGCCACACTGGAATGGGAATGCGGCAACCGCTGGTGGGAGGAGATGGCATTCACCTCATCGCCTCAACCCGCACCGCCGCCCTCGCTCCCACCGGGTCCCTCCCTCGGCACCCGCCTGCGCCAGGTGCAAGCTCGTCAACGCCGCCGCACGCCGTCCGGCTCGGAGGCCTTCCACCTGCCGGGCCGCGTCTTGTTTGCTCCGGGTCGCGATCATGGCCGCCTCACCGGCGTGTATGCTCACCAGTTGCTGGCTGAGATCGAATGGTTGCCCGGCTCCGACTTACCTCCCCTCCCTGCCGACGCCGATGCGGATTGGCGGGCCGCCCATCAGCTCGTCACCCAGGCTTTGCAACAATCCGCCATCCATCAAGTGCTCGCACGACCCACTGCCGAAGCCGGTGTGTGGCGAGAGCGCGCTTTCGATTTCGTCGCCGAGGGTGAGTGGATCTCCGGCACCTTTGACCGCCTTGTCCATTGGCCCGCCAGCGCTGATCGCCAAGCAGGTGCCCATTTGGTAGATTACAAAACCGACGACGTCTCCGCCGAAGGAGCCGTCGCCGAGCGCATCACCGCTTACCGCCCGCAGATCGAGCTGTATCGCATCGCCGCTGCCCGCCTCACGGGCCTCGCGCCGGAGCAGGTGCAGGCCAGTTTGGTTTTCCTCCGCGCGGGCAGTGTGGTGGAGATCCCAGCCTCCTGAGATCACTCCACCGGTTGCGATTCAAAATCCGTGGGATTGACCCAGCCAGCCGCAGGCTTTTCCCCTTTGAGGTAGGCATCGTAAAATCCGCCGTTCGTCATCGGGTAGTGATCAAAGATCGCCCCCTGGCCATTCATGCGCGGATCCTCCTGCGCCCGCAGCTTGGCCTCCATCTCCGCCTTGAGCCGACCTTTCGCTTCCGCAAACTCCTTTTTCTCCGCCAGATTGGTCACGCAATCGCCATCGTACTTCACCTCATACAGCTCTTCCGGCGGACGCTTGCCGAAGCAGAGCGACCAAAATTCGTTCTGCCCCTCCTCCCGCCGCGCATTCAGCAGCCAGGTCTTCGTCGCCCCGCCATCGCAGTTGAGGTAGCCCGTCTCGGGATTGCCTCCCGGCCAGCGCTCGGGCTCGTAGTTGTGCAAATACAGCATGCCGTCTTTGTGAATGCCGCGAATCGGATATCCCTCGTCATGAGGCCGCCCGGTGTCGTGCCTTTCTTTGCCGATGAGCACAAAGTTCCGCGTCGGATCCACCTGACCGGATTTCTCAGATTCAAACAGCGCCACCAGACTCCGCCCCGGCGTGGGCGACATGCCCGATCCCTGCCACGGCACTCCGGCCGCCTCCAAGAAAGTCGGTGCTAAGTCGATGAAGCTAACATAATCCTCAATCACCCGCCCTGGTGCCCTCATGCCAACTGGCCAACTCATCGCCAACGGCACATGATTCGAGTCCTCGTAGGCTTGGCCTTTGCAGCGGGGGAAAGGCATGCCGTGGTCCGAGGTGGCCACCACCAGCGTGTTTTCCAGCAGCCCTTTCTCTTCCAGCATCTTCAAGATGCGCAGCAAATGCGCGTCGTAATGCTCCACCTCCAACGCGTAGTCCAGCATGTCGTTGCGGATCGTTTCATTATCCGGCCAGTAGGCGGGCACGCGGTCGATCTGATCCAGCTTCTTGCCCGCCTTTGCCACTCCACTGCCATACTCGTATCCGCGATGCGGCTCCGTGGCTCCATACCAAAAACACCACGGTTTCCCCTCCGGAGCAGCCGCGAGGAAGTCGGCAAAATTCGCCGCGTAATCCAGCGCATTGATCGCCGAGGTGAGCGGTTGCGCACGCCGTTTTGAATACGGTTTGCCCGTCAGTTGGCGAGGTTTGCCTTCCGCATCCTTCGCTTCCCCCGGTCCCCAGCCTTTGCCCGTCATCCCCACTTCATAACCGTTGCCCGCCAGCACTTCGACAAAGCTGGCATACTCCGCCGGGAAATAACACAGGTGATTGGCCGCCTCCTTCAGTTGCCAGGAGTTGCGCCCGGTGACGATCACCGCCCGCGACGGCGCGCACTTGGCGTTCGGCGTGTAGGCACGCTGAAACAGCAGTCCGTTTTTGGCCACACGATCAAACCCCGGCGTCTCCACCCAGCCGCAACCGTAGGCACTGGCGTGGCCGTAGCCCCAGTCGTCGGCGATCGCGAACAGGATGTTGGGTCGGGACTGAGCAGGTTCCGCCGCCAGCGCGGCACTGCTCAGCAAAAAGATCGTGGACAAAAAACGGGTCAGATTCATCAAACAAAAAAGGGTGTCCCCTCTTCACGCCCCCAGCCACACGGGTCTTCCAACAAAATCGAGCCACCGCAACGGTAGTCGATCTCATTCAATCCCGATGGGATCATTGAGGCAATCGGACATGGCAGCGCAGCCCTGCGCAGGCAACGAGAGCAAAATGGATTGCCTCATCACCACCCCAGGAGGTGGCCGCAGTGAGGCCACAGACCGCTGGAACACGATTTCCGGATTCGGATCAGAGCCCGCCAAACGGATTGCCCATGCCGCCTCCACTTGAGGCGCTGCGCCGGGCGGGAGGAGGCGCTGAATTGGGTCGCCGAGGTGCGCCACCATTGCGCTGGCCCGCCGGTGAAGTGCGTCCCTCTCCGGCTCCACCGCCGCCGCTGTTACGCCGCTCGAACTCGGGCTTCGATTTCATGCTCAGGGCGATGCGTTTGCGATCCAGATCCACCTCCACCACCGTGACCTGGACTTTCTGCTGCACCTTCACCACCTCATTCGCATCCTTGATGAAATGATCCGCCAACTGGCTGACATGCACCAGGCCGTCTTGATGCACCCCCACATCCACAAAGGCTCCAAAGGCGGTGACGTTGGTGACGATGCCGGGCAGCTTCATGCCGGGACGCAGGTCCTCGGGTTTCTCGATGCCTGCGGCGAATTGAAACACTTCAAATCCCTGACGCGGATCCCGCCCCGGTTTGGCCAGCTCGCTGACGATGTCTTTGAGCGTGGGCAATCCCACCTCCTCACTGACATAACGTTGCAGATCGATGCGCTGGCGCAGTTCCTCCCGCTGCATCAGGTCGGTCACGGTGCAGCCCGCATCAGCCGCCATCTTTTCCACCAAAGCATAACGCTCGGGATGCACCGCACTGCCATCGAGCGGATGCGATCCTCCGCGGATGCGCAAAAAGCCCGCAGCTTGCTCAAACGCCTTCTCTCCCAGACGGGGCACTTTCAGCAGCTCTCGGCGAGACTGGAACGGGCCGTTTTGATCGCGATAGCTGACGATGCCCGCAGCCAGCCCGCTGTTGAGTCCTGAGACATAGGCCAGCAGCTGCTTGCTGGCGGTGTTGAGTTCCACCCCGACCCCGTTCACGCAGCTCACCACCACGTCATCGAGACTGCTCTTCAGAGCATGCTGATCCACGTCGTGCTGATACTGCCCCACGCCGATGGCTTTGGGATCGATCTTCACCAGCTCCGCCAGCGGATCCTGCAGCCGGCGGCCGATGGACACGGCGCCGCGTACGGTCACGTCGTGGTCCGGGAACTCCTCGCGGGCGATCTCGCTGGCCGAGTAGACCGACGCCCCCGATTCGCTCACCAGCACCACCTGGACGTCCGGCGCGCGTTCCGCGGCCCAGCGCCGCACCGCGTCGAAGGTCTCGCGGCCGCCGG
>JAGRPD010000651.1 GCA_020439875.1 Verrucomicrobiales bacterium | reverse complement strand
GCGGCGTGCGCCCGAAGGGCAAGGCTGGCAAGCAAGCCGCCCACAGCCTTCCCACTGAAGGCGCGCTGCCGAACACCGGTTGGAAAATCGCCGCTGTCAGCAGCGAGAACACCGGCAACAAAAAGTTCGCTCGAAACGCCATCGACGGCGATCCGCTCACCCTCTGGCACACCCAATTCTCGAAGGGCGATCCCCTCAAGCATCCGCACGAAATCATCATCGATCTCGGCACCGAACACACCCTCAAAGGTCTGCGCTACCTCGCCCGCCAGGACGGCGGTTGGAACGGCACCATCGCCGACATCGAAATCTCCGTCTCCTCCGACCCCGACACCTTCGCCGACCCCGTCGCCAAAACGACCCTCAAGAAGACCCGCGAGCCCCAACAGATCGACTTCCCCGCCACCAAAGCCCGCTACATCCAACTCCGCGCCCTCTCCGAAGTCAACGACGGCCCCTGGGCGAGTGCTGCGGAGATTGGCTTCATCGGCGAGTGATTCCCCGGTAGGGACGAGCTGTGTCTCGTCCCATTCTTTTGGTTGTGCCCCGCCGTCAGATTCAGGGCGATTCCCGGTCTTGGGTTGTTGAGCTACTGAGTGAAAGGGGTACTCTGCGCCGTCGCAAGCCGCTGCCAACCATGCGTCGAAGCGTTGATCGCGAGTCAATTCTGACAATCGGTATTTTTTGATGCCTGGCACGATCAGCTTAGTAGCCATGTCAATTTAAGCGATGCGCTGGGTCCAGAGCTGTTTGGAACGGTGCTTCGATATATTTTGAGGGACGATTGGGTCTGATCGCTATGCTGGTCGTGACTGTCCATTACGTTTGACAAAGTAACCACGGCATCAAAGATTCAAACTTCCGCCAAAATTCGCTAGGCGGCTTTTTCAAATGCTACTAATTCTGCGTCGGTTCGCACAATGGTCCTTTGCCCTGCCGGCGAAGTATCCGAAAACGTGGTCTGCTATGAAGGGTTTGCTTCTCGCAATTCCAAGCATTGGGATTTTGATGCTGAAGTTGGGAGTTCCGGCAGAGGGGAACGAAATGTTTCCTTTTCACGGCGAATTGGTTCAATTCCTGCAACTTTGGTGGGTTTCCTTGTTGCTGCTGATAATCTTTCCAATTGGTATTACAATGATTTTTGACGTTTTTCACGAATTCTCGTCGAAGCTGCGTTCCGAACAAGTCGTTCCATCAACCGGACTGGTTCCAGTATTGCGGGCAGTGGACGATGTCGTGTTAAGAAAGCATCGTGAGATTGCCAAACGACTAAGCGGAATTAGGGCAGTACCGGCCTTGAGGTGCCAGCTTTTTGATGTGGTGGCGAATCCCCTCGACCAGATTCAGCACATTGTCGAGAGTTTGGGTCATGTGCTCCGGACGCTTACTGGGGATGACTCTATCCGCGTGGTCTTTATCAAAATTATTGAAAACAAGTGTGGCTACTGCTACACTTATCCTGAAGATCGGCAAGTTCGGCCGGAGCTTTTGAATGAGCAATTTGAGAACACTTTCTTTTATCGGGTGTACACGAAGAATGATGCTTTGATAATCAGCGATTTGGAACGCAGATCGAATCGACGTTCTCTGCGGAAGTCTGACGCTCCGTACCATTTTGATCGCGAAGGAGCGGTTCCGACAGGGTCAATTATCGGAGTTCCATTGAGCGATGCCAGTACTCAGAAAGTATGCTGCGTCGTAACCGTTAAGTCCGACCTGCCAAACTTAATTGGTCCGAAGTTCAAAAAGAAGTTCGAGAGAATCATCTCGATGTTCACAACGCGCCTCAACTACGAACACACACTATGGCAACTGCAACAAAACGCTCAGCAGGCCTGCCCGGCGGAGAACGGCAAAAGTTGAGATCTCAATCCTCAATCCGACAAACTGCACTGGAAGCCGAAGAAGTTGAACAGCGCTATCAAGACTTTTTGAAGCGTGTCCAAGCCGATTCACGCGCGTTCGAGGAGATCGCAAATCACGAATGGACCAATATCTTGTCCTCGTTGCGCTATCGAAGGATTTTGTGGATTCTCATCCGTGCTCTCTTGGCAGTAAAATCCAACGATGTGATCGACAGCGAACTCAAAGGCCTGAAAAACGATGCGCGTATCTCTTTTGAACGCAAATCTGGAAAAAGTGTAGGAAGATTGTAGTGTCTGCAGCACTTGGGAAAAAGGGGTCATCCAATGATGCTTGGAGGTCCTCATAACTCGCTGACCACCATTCGATCACGTCGCCCAACAGGAGTTGCACCCTCTTTCTCAGGATTTGGATTCACGGAATCAAGAAGGCACCAGGGATGCCTTGGTCGAGCGGGGCGAGTTGGGCTCCGTGAGCGGTGGCCAGTTGAAGCAAATGGGCGTCGGTGGTTTTCGCCGCTCCCCGGCACCAGTTCGGCCACGCGCCCACGGGCTGATCGTCAGGCAGAAATCGATGCACGGTCCCGACCGATTGCAGCAGGTCCTCCAGCATTTGGTTGCCTGTTCCAGAATCACCAAACCCTGGCCCCGCTGCGGGACAATCCGCTTGAGGCATGAGGTCCCGAAGTGCCACACGAAGTCACCAAGGCATGAAGGGGTCAGCTTTCAATCCTTTGTGTCTTCGTGCCTTTGTGTGACTCTCAATCGGCTTTTGTCGTTCTGAGGTCAGGGAGAGGATTGGCAATGAAAATGCCTTGTTTTGGGGTGAGCGCGGTTCCCGCCGCTTTGGATTTCGGGGCGCACACGCCAGACCACTCTGCGTCCTCCCGGCGATTTCCTCCAACGCCAAATCCAAAGCGGCGCAAAGCCCCGCACTCCAATTCCGTGACGTCTCCGAAGTCAACGACGCTCCCTGGCTTGGTAAAACACGGATTGTAATGCTTGCTAAAGCAGTCAAATGAGCGCATTTTTGGATGAAATAAAGTCAAGTGCCATGGGCCGCAGCTCCACCCTTCTCCTCCCCAAGCACTCCCGCCTCCTGGCGGGCGTGGGGGAAAATCTGCGGCTGGCGCGGCTGCGGCGGAAGCTGAGCGCGCGGCAGGTGGCGGAGCGGGCGGGGATCAGCCGGTCCACGCTCTCGAAGGTGGAGAACGGGGATCCGAGCACGGCCATGGGCAACCTTCTGCAAGTGCTGGTGGTGCTGGGTTTGGAGCAGGATTTTGGTACTCTGGCGCAGGACGATCCGCTCGGACGCAAACTGCAGGATGCACGGCTCACGGAAAAACGGTCACGAGCGCCGCGAAGACCCGCTGAATCATGAGCCGTGAAATTGAGGTCTGGCCGATTGGCGGCAGCTCAGGGGAGCAACCCTGATGGGGCTGCTGCGCGCCGAGGAGACGCGCGGCAAGGAGGTGTTTTCGTTCGAGTACGACCGCACCTGGCTGGAGCGGGGTTTCGCGATGCAACTGGACCCCGACCTACAGTTTCTTGACGGACCCCAGTATTTGGACACGGGACGAAGGCCGAACTTCGGAGTCTTTCTCGACTCCTCGCCGGACCGCTGGGGCCGGGTGCTGATGCAACGTCGCGAGGCGGTCCGTGCGCGGGAGCAAGATCGCGCTGAAAAAAGACTGCGCGAGTTCGACTATCTGCTGGGCGTTCACGACGAGCAGCGCCTCGGAGGATTGCGATTCCGCGATGCAGGAAATGGAGGCGGCTGGCTGAGCGACGATGCTTCCATGGCGACACCCCCGTGGGCGTCACTGCGAGAATGAGTTTCGACCTGGCCTTGAAAGTGGCGAAGCACTTTCGCCTGTCGGCTACGGACGCCGAAACAGTGCTGACCCAGATTCGGACAGCCGTGTCTTCATGGAGAGAGGTCGCGGTGGAATGTCGAATCCGCAGAGCGGAGCAGGATCATATGGCTGCGGCGTTTGATGAGCAATAGGACAGCCCGGCATCGCAAACAGGCGGGACGCCCGTTCCCCACACTTTCTGCGATCAATCCGAGCCTTACAGCCCGCCTTCTGAATCACGCGCAAGCCGTGGTGCGGCGGTAACCAAAGTGGAATCAAAGGAATCAGTTTGCAGCAACACAGTTGTCATTGCCCGATTTTTGGGGGTTTTTGCCGCCTTGAAGTTGTGCAAACTCGACACCTTCGCCGACCCCGTCGCCAA
>JAGRPD010000073.1 GCA_020439875.1 Verrucomicrobiales bacterium | reverse complement strand
CACCTCCGACAACGGCCCCTGGCTCTCCTACGGCGATCATGCCGGCTCTTCCGGCATCTATCGCGAAGGCAAAGGCACCTGCTGGGAGGGCGGCACCCGCGTCTCCTGCATCATGCGCTGGCCCGGCCACATCCCCGCCGACACCACCTCCAACGCCATGCTCATGACCATCGACGTTCTCCCCACCTTCGCCCACCTCATCGGTGCCAACCTGCCCGATCACGCCATCGATGGCCGCGACGCCTGGTCCATCATCTCTGGTCCACCCGATGCCGCCCCCGTGCACGATTTTTACGCCTTCTACTACGCCAACAACCAGCTTCAAGCCATCACCTCAGGCGATGGCCGTTGGAAGCTCATCCTCCCGCATCAATATCGCACCCTCGCCGGTGGCCCAGGCGGCAAAGACGGCATCCCCGTCAAATACCAGCAGGCAAGCATCACGGACCCCGAACTCTACGACCTCTACGCAGATCCCAGCGAATCAAAAAACCTCGCCGCCAGTGAGCCCGCCGAGTTGGCCAAAATGGAAGCCTACGCCGAAACCATGCGTCGCGAACTCGGAGACAGCCTGCAAAAACGTCAAGGCACTGGCGTGCGCGAGCCCGGCCACCACACCCCCCATTGATTTCCCACTCATGAAACTCTCCACTCTCACCACCGCCCTCTGCCTCCTCCTCGGCACCTTGCCCGCCTGCGCCCGAGACAGCGCCGTGCACGTCAATGCCGAGCAAGCCGCTCAGAAAATCCAGACTGACGATGTCATCATCATCGACGTCCGCACCCAAGAAGAATTCGAAGAAGGCCATATTGAAGGCGCTCGCCTCATCGACTTCTTAGAAAAGGACTTTGCGGATCAAGTCGCCAAACTCGACCCGCAGCGCACCTACCTCATCCATTGTCAGAGCGGCGGACGCAGCAGCAACGCCCTCCCCATCTTTGAAAAACAGGGCATCAAGCACCTCATTCATCTGGATGGAGGTTTCCTCGCCTGGAAAAAAGCCGGCCTCCCGGTGCAGAAATAAGGCGGCATCGATAGCATCTATTGGGCCAATTTTGGTGCCAAAATTGGAACAAAAAGGTTGCGTAGCTGCAAAAATCAGGCCAATTTTGCGCTTCATTCTCGAACGTCTTCCTACCCGGCCAACCACCAACCACTTTGGTTATCCGGGCAGGCGGTCTTCGTGAACACGGCTTTTTTCTCTCTCCATGGGATTGAAAAACGGTCGTCTCCCAACCCAACCAACCAACCACTATCAACCATATCCGGAAGCCTATGACATCCTTCCTCAACAAGTCCGTCATTGTCGCCGCAGCTTGCGTCGCCCTCAATGCCCAAGCTGGCACCTCCAGCTCCAAAGGCACCGTCCAAGTCATGGAAATCGTCGAAGAATCCGCCGCTAATAGCCTCGGTGCCGAACTGGCAGCCGGTTATGACAGCAGCTTCTACTTCCGCGGCCTGAACTTCTCCGACAACAACGTGTGGACCAGCCTTTCGGCCTCCATCCCGTTGACGGAAGCCCTGTCCCTGGACGCCTTCGGCTTCTACACCAACTCCACCAGCAACACCTTCTCCCGTCTCGACCTCGGCGCAGCCCTGTCGTTCGACGCGGGTCCTGCCACCCTGGCCCTCGCCTACAACTGGTATCACTACTTTGATGGCGTGTTCGGCAACGGCCTCGGCTTTGACAATGCTCAAGAATTGGGCGTCACCGCCGCTGTGCCCCTCGGCATGGTGAACCTTGGTTTTGCTTACTTCTACGACTTCCAAGTTGAGGCTCACTACCTGCAAGCAGGTGTGGACACCACCATCGAAGTCAATGACTGGCTCTCCATCGTTCCTTCCGCCGTCATCGGCTACGGCATCGACGGTTACTACACCTTCGGCACCGCTGGAACCGCTTGGAACCACGTTGGCCTGAACCTGGCCTTCCCGATCCAACTCACCAAGAGCGCCACGCTCACCCCCTACGTCGCCGCCAACTTCTCGCTGGACGGCCGCGACCAACTCAACGCTGACAAGAACGCCATCTACGGTGGTGTCTCCCTCAGCGTCAGCTTCTAAGAGTTGACATCTAGGATCAAATCCTCTCCGCCGGGTGGCCCACAAGGCCACCCGGCTTTTTTTCATTTTGAATCTTTCCGTGAAAGGAAGGTGTCCCCAAGATCCGTATTTATTTTCATATGAAATTTATTGGATTCTTGCTCTCCATTCTGTTGCTCATCCCCAGCCACGGGGAAGAACTCTCCTTCAATCGCGACGTGCGGCCCATTTTGGCCGACGCCTGCTTCCACTGCCACGGCCCCGATCCCGGCACCCGCGAGGCTGATCTGCGGTTCGACACCGAAGCGGGTTTCTTTGATCCCGATTCCGGCCCCACCGTGGTGAAGGGTCAGCCCGAAAAAAGCCCGCTTTACCAGCGCATCGTCACCACCGATCCGGACGACATCATGCCGCCCCAATCGGCACATCGCACGATGAAGCCCGAGGAGATCGCCTTGATCCGCCAATGGATTGAGGAAGGCGCGCCCTGGCAGCCGCATTGGAGTTTGATCCCGCCGCAACGCCCGGAAGTTCCAGCGAACTCAGGCCAAACGTGGGGCCGCAATCCCATCGATGCCTTTGTGCTCGACCGCCTCTCCAAAGCGGGTCTGCAACCCAATCCGCCCGCTGATCCCCACACGCTGGTCCGCCGCATCAGCCTCGACCTCACCGGCCTGCCTCCCGCGCCGGAAGTCGTGGCCGCCTACGCCGGGGGCACTCCGCTCACCCAGGAACGCATCGCGGCACTCATCGATGAACTGATGAAAAGCCCGCACTACGGCGAGCATCGCGCGCGTTACTGGCTGGATGCCGCGCGTTATGGCGACACCCACGGCCTGCACTTCGACAACTACCGCGAGATGTGGCCCTACCGCGACTGGGTGGTGAATGCCTTCAACCGCAACCTGCACTTCGATCAGTTCACCCTCCAGCAGCTCGCCGGAGATCTGCTGCCCGAGCCTTCGATGGACCAACTCATCGCCACCGGGTTCCAGCGTTGCAACATCACCACCAACGAAGGCGGTACCATCGATGAGGAAAACCTCGCCAACTACGCGTCGGACCGCGTGCAAACCTTGGGCTGGGTTTATTTCGGCCTCACCACCAACTGCGCGCAGTGCCACGATCACAAATTCGATCCGCTCACCCAAAAGGATTACTACTCGCTGGCGGCCTTTTTCCGCAACACCACGCAGGGTCCCAAAGACGGCAACACCAAGGACGGCAAAGGTCCCGCCCTCATCGTCCCGGCAGAAAAAGACCTGCCCCGCTGGCATGCCCTGCCGCAGGAAATCGCCGCCGCCGCCACCCAGCGCGACGAACGCCGCAAGGCCGCCCGCCCGCAGTTTGAGCAATGGCTGGCGCAGGCCAAGCCCTCCGATTTGAATCAAGACGTGCCCAGCCGCGATCTCGCCGTGCATCTCCCGCTCAATGAAGGTGCCGGACTCGAAGTCAGCGGCACCTGCCGCGGACCGATGACCTTTCAATCCACCGGCCCGGTGAGCTGGACGCCCGACGGCAAGCTCGGACCCGCCCCCATCTTCAAGCGCGGTGCCAGTTTCGACCTCGGCGCAGCGGGTGATTTCGAAAAAAACCAGCCGTTCAGCTACGGCGGTTGGATCAAGGTGGATCGCAATGGCCAGACCGGCGGCATCATCTCGCACATGGATGAAAAAGGCGGCTACCGCGGCTGGGATCTCTGGCTGCAGGACCGCGGCCTGGGCGTGCACATCATTGATCAGTGGCCGGGCAATGCTCTCAAAGTCAGCACCCGCAACGCCGTCATCACCCCGCGAAAGTGGCAGCACGTTTTTGTCACCTACGACGGCTCTGGCAAGGCCAAAGGCGTGAAAATCTACATCAATGGGGTCGCGGAAAAACTGATCACCAACAGCGACACCCTCCAGCCCTCCGCCAGCATCCGCACCCAGACGCCGCTGCGCATCGGCCAGCGCAGCCATATCCAGGTCTTCGACGACGGCTCCATTCAGGACGTGCGGATTTACTCCCGCGCGGTGAACGCCAAGGAAGTGCAGGCCATCATGGATGTGGTGCCGCTTCAGGGCATCCTCGCCGCCGCAGCCGCCAAGCGCACCCCGCAGCAGCGCGAGGCCCTCTTCACCCACTTCCTTGCCACCCGGGATGCGGAGTTTCAGAAGCGGCAAGACGTCGTCGCCAAACTTGAGACCGAGAAACAGGAAATCGAAAAGCGCAGCCCCGTCACCCACGTCCAAAAGGAAAACGCGGACTCACCCGCCATGGCCAACATTCTGAGGCGCGGCCAGTATGATCAGGTCGGCGAGGAAGTGACCGCCGCCGTTCCCGCCGCGCTCGGTGTGCTGCCTCAAAACGCGCCGCCCAACCGGCTCGGCTTGGCGCAATGGATCGTCAGCCCGAACAATCCGCTCACCGCCCGCGTCACCGTGAACCGCCTGTGGCAGCAGCTCTTCGGCGTGGGCCTGGTCTCCACCTCGGAAGACTTCGGCATCATGGGCTCGGCACCGAGCCACCCCGAGCTGCTCGACTGGCTCGCCGTGGAGTTTCGCGAATCCGGCTGGGACGTGAAACGCTTTTTGAAGCTGCTCATGACCTCCGCCGCCTACCAGCAGTCCGCCGCCACCTCTCCCGAAAAACTCGAGCAGGATCGCGACAACCGCCTGCTCAGCCGCGGCCCGCGCTTCCGCATGGATGGCGAGATGCTGCGCGACTACGCACTGGCCGTCAGTGGTCTGCTCTCCGAAACAATGGGCGGTCCCGGCACCAAACCCTATCAGCCCGACAACATCTGGAATGTGGTCGGCCTGCCCAATGGCGACACCCGCAACTACGTGCAAGACCAGGGCGAAAACCTTTACCGCCGCACGCTCTACAACTTCTGGAAACGCATGGCCCCCTCCCCCAACATGGAGGTCTTCAACGCTCCCAGTCGCGAGGTCTGCACCGTCCGCCGCGAGCGCACCAACACGCCGCTGCAGGCGCTGGTCACACTCAACGACGTGCAGTTTGTCGAGGCCGCCCGCCACCTCGCCCAGACCTTGGTCGCAGCGCACGGCAACGATCCCGCCGCCGTCCTGCACGACGCCAGCGAGCGCGTGCTCTGCCGCCCTCTCAAGGCCAACGAAAGCCAGCTCCTGCTATCAACCTACCGCGACCTGCGCGCCCACTATCAGGCCCAGCCCGCCGAAGCCAATGCCCTGCTGGAATTCGGCGAGTCCCCCCTGCCCGCCGATCTCCCCCCGGCAGAAACCGCCGCCTGGACCATGGTCTGCAGCCAACTCCTGAATCTGGACGAAGCCCTGAACAAGTAGGGCGTTTCAGCCATTCACGCCCGCCTGAGATCACCGATCAAATCATCCAATTGAAACGACGCCCAGCACACTTTTGCCAACTCGTATGAATCTCTTCCAAGAAACCCACCAACTGTCCCGCCGCCAGTTCTTCACCGGCGGGCGCAACCTGCTCGGCGGCGCGGCTTTGACCTCGCTGTTGGGCGAGGCCCTCACACGCCAAGCCTCCGCCTCCGGAGGTCATGCCGCCATGGGTCCGCACTTCACTCCCAAGGCCAAGCGGGTCATCTACCTGCACATGGTCGGCGGTCCTTCGCAAATGGATCTGTTCGATTACAAGCCGCAGATGCAAAAGTGGTACGACAAGGACCTGCCCGAGAGCATCCGCAACGGTCAGCGCCTCACCACCATGACCAGCGGCCAGTCGCGCTTCCCCATCGCGCCCTCGAAGTATCGCTTCGCGCAAAAAGGCCAGTGCGGCATGTGGATGAATGACGAGCTGCTGCCTCATCTCGGCCAAAGCGCGGACGACATTTGCTTCATGCGCTCCCTCCACACCGAGGCCATCAATCACGAGCCCGCCATCGCCGCCATGCAAACGGGCAACCAAGTGCCGGGCCGTCCCTGCCTGGGTTCCTGGGCTTCCTACGGACTCGGATCGATGAATCAAAACCTGCCCACCTTCGTGGTGCTGGTGGCCACGCCGACCAATCGCCAGCAGGAGCAGGCCATCTCCTCCCGCCTCTGGTCCAGCGGTTTCCTCCCCGGTGAGCACGCCGGGGTTTCCTTCCGCAGCTCGGGCGATCCCATCCTCTACATCAACAACCCGCCCGGCGTCGACGACAGCGTGCGCCGCCGCATGCTCGACGGCATCAGCCAGCTCAATGAGATCAACTACCGGCAGGTCGGCGATCCCGAGACCCACACCCGCATCCAGCAGTATGAAATGGCGTTTCGCATGCAGGCCAGCGTGCCGGAACTGACCGACCTCAGCAAGGAGCCCCAGCACATCTTCGACCTTTACGGTCCCGACGCCAAAACCCCCGGCTCCTTTGCCAACAGCGTGCTGATGGCGCGGCGTCTGGCTGAGCGCGGCGTGCGCTTCATTCAGCTCTACCACAACAACTGGGATCACCACGCCAATGTCGGCGGCCGCATGCCGAGCCAGTGCAAGGACGTGGACCAGCCCTGCCACGCGCTGATCGAGGATCTCAAGCAGCGCGGCATGTTCGAGGACACCCTCATCATCTGGGGCGGTGAGTTCGGCCGCACCATCTATTCCCAGGGCGGTCTCTCCAAAGAAAACTACGGGCGCGACCACCATCCGCGCTGTTTCTCCATGTGGATGGCCGGCGGCGGTGCCAAAGGCGGCACCATCTACGGCGAGACCGATGACTTCAGCTACAACATCGTCCGCGACCCGCTCCACATCAGCGATTTCCACGCCACCGTGCTCCACCTGCTCGGCTTCCACGCCGACCGCTTCAGCTACAAGTTTCAGGGCCTCGACGGCAAACTCATCGGCATCAATCCCGCCAAGGTGATCCAGCCTCTCCTCGCCTAAAACTCAGCGTCCCAACGACTTCAGCCACTGCTGGTGCAGAGCCTCCAGCTCGAGCACTTTCTCGGGATGCTCCGCGCTGAGGTCCACCTGCTCTCCCACGTCTTCATCCAGACGGGACAACCAAAGCTTTGGCCCCTTGGCCGGCAAGTCCCCACCACGCGGGTGACCGATGAGCTTCCACGGTCCCAATCGCACCGCCCACTGCGCGTTCGCTCCCTCGCCGACCTGCCAATGCACCGGAGCATCCGTGTGAGGAGAAGGCGCGTCGTCCATGACCACGCCCACTAGACTTTTGCCATCAATCTCCTGCGCGGGTATCTCGATCCCGCAGAGATCGGCCAGCGTCGGTGCCCAGTCGCAGGCATGCCCCAACTGATCCCTTACCACGCCCTCCGGCAAATGGCCTGGCCAGGAAATCATGGCAGGCAAGCGAATGCCGCCCTCAAACAGGCTGAACTTCTCCCCTCGATACGGCCCCGGATTTCCCCCTCCAAAATGCGCCCGTTCTTCTTCCGAATGCCCGTTGTCAGATTGAAAAACCACGATGGTTTCCTCACGCAGTTGCAGTTCATCCAGCAGCGTCAGCACCCGCCCCAGGCACCGATCCTGGCTGGCCAAAAACGCCGCGTATAGATTGCGCGGATACGGCAGGGCGTTGAGTTTTTCCAAATACTCCGGCTCACCCTGATACGGGTAATGCGGAGCATTCATCGCGAAGTAGATGAAGAACGGACGTTCATCCTCGGTGCGAATGAATTTTTCTGCCTCTTCAGCCATGAGATCGGGGAAGAAGCGGCCCGGCAAATGAACCTCGTCGCCATTGCGGTAGAGGTCGTGCACATTGGGCCCACTCCAGTAAAAAAAGTGGGAGTAATTGTCGATGCAGCCCCCCATGTGACCAAAGGAATGATCAAAACCCTGATCATTCGGCAGCATGCCCTCGGTGTAGCCGAGATGCCATTTGCCGACATGCGCCGTACGATACCCAGCGGCGTGAAATCGCTCCGCCAGCGTCACCATTTCCGGAGGCAACCCCGCGTGCCCCCCACGCTGGGAGGAGCAGTTTCCCGGCACTCCGGCACGCACCGGGTAGCACCCGGTCAGCAGTCCCGCGCGCGAGGGAGAGCATACCGGTGCCGCCGAATAAAACTGGGTGAACCGAACCCCGCGCGCAGCTAGAGCATCGGTATTCGGCGTGATGAGATCCTTCGAACCGTAGCATCCCGCATCCATCGAGCCCTGGTCATCGGTCAAAATCACCACGACATTCGGAGCTTTGGCCGCCGCCGACCCGCTGACCCATGGAACGATGCAAACGAGGAAAAGGAACCACTTCATCCTCCGACCCTGAGCCGCAAGCTCGGCAGGATCAAGCCCGAACTCAATCCATCCACCGCCCCAGCAAAAACTCGAGATTCACCTCCACCAGCTCCCCCATCGAGGCGCAGCGCTCAAAGCCACTGTAGTGATGATGCGCCGCCAGCTCCTCCCGCAGCTGCACCACCTTCTCCCACGGCTCAGCCGGACTCCCCTTCATGCAGGCCAGCAACCGCATCACCCGCTCTTTTTCAGACTGAAACCGGCGCGCGATCAGCGCCCGTTCCTCTTCCTGATACTGCTGCATCGTGGGATAGTTCAGCACCCGTGAGCACAGCTCCACCACCGGATTGTTCTCCTTGAAAAACTGCGGCAGATACAGATTACGCCGCCCCTCGTAGCTCTGCTGATCAAAGTCGATGGCACGGACCCGATATTGCACCTCCTCAAAGTCGGGCGTCATATCCACCACGTAGTTGTAGCTGCGCATGTCTCCCAGCAGGCGGATGAAACAACGCTCACTAAACTTCACAAACTCCTTGGCCACCCGCACCCGATTGATGTCCTCACGCCCCAGGTAGTCTCGCAAAAAGACATCTCCCGGCACTCCCGCGATGTGCTCCTCCACCAAACTGCCTTCATGGTAGAGGTAGCTGATCCGACTTGGCGAAAGCAGATGCTCCAGTTCCAACCCATACACCCGGGACGCATCCACGCGCTTCACGTAGAAGTGATCGTAGTTGTCATTGTATCGATTCACCACTCGCACCCGAAACGGCCGTGAATTACCAAACTCGCAGTAGTCCACCCGCTCCACGGACAAATGAGGCAGCGCCGTGAGCCCGCCCGTTTTTAGAAGCGCGTAAATGCTGGTCAGCCGCGGATACAATTCCTCCCGCACCTCCGCTGGGTAGAGCACACTCGACCAGTGCGTGGCATGATCAAACTTGTCGGTCAGTGGGTAGCTCTCGTTGAAGCTGAGCAGCTCTCGATAACTCGCCGGCAGCGGCTGGCGGCGGTCAAACTCATCCAGGTAGCTCTCCAGCGCGCGAGTGACTGGGAGAAATTCTTTTTTTCGAGAGATCTCGATCATGATGGCATCGGCCAGGATCCAGATTCCAAGGTGCCGCGCAAAGGAAAATCACCGCCCCCACCACCACACGATTCAGCGTGACCGATTCAAGCTCACCTGCTGTTTCTGCAATTGCTGAAGGTCCACCTCTTTGAGATTGAGCTTCACTTGCAAGGCAGCCAGGGCTTTTTGATGCACCAGCTTCTGTTCGCTGCTGGCATTAGCGTCGGTCGAGGCCCGAATATGCTCGGTCATCTGCTGCCTCATGGAATTGATGTCTCCCTGCACACTCTCCATCGCAATGGTCAAGCGAGTCATTTCACGATCATAGTCCAACCGGCTGTCCACCCCATTTTTGCGGATCCCTTGGCTGGCTTCGGTCGCAGTCGGCACCTTCTCAATGGCCAGCATCCCCTGGATGTTTTCCGGCAGGTCCGCCACCGCAAAACTCGCCGTCCCCGCATCGTGCATCACTGCAATTTGAACTTCGCTCAGCTCACGAATTTTGACGTTTCGATACTCCCGCCCCGCGATCTCCAGATTCCCCAACGACATCCCCGGAGCACGCTCCCGGATGGAGAGTTTGTATTGCTGTTTGTAGGTCTGAAACTCGCCCTTCACGTCATCCAGGTTCTGCTTCGCTTCGTCGAGTTGCTGCTGCAGCTTCTCCTTCTCCTCCTTGATGGTCTCACGCTCTTTCTGCAGCGTCCGCATTTGCAGTTGGACTCGCGCCAGATCCTCTTTGGCCTTGTTCTGTGCAGACTCCAGAACACGCACTTGATTGTTCAGCGCATCAATCTGAGCCCGATCCTCACACGCCGACAGACTGAGCAGAAAAACCGCCCCGACACTCAACTTGAACACATTGCCACAATTCATAGGTGCACTTAAGATAGCAGTCCGTCATTTCCAGTAAAGACTGGGATCAAAAAAATTGAGGCCCAACACACCTTTTTTATGCCGCCCCGCCATCGCAGCAAGGCAGCATCATCGCGTCCCTCATGCCATGGAGGATCTTTTTGTCTTCGGGACAAACCGCTGCCAGCACCCCGCCCAGCCGAACTTGCCCCGCTTCCTTGGGCACAAAATAATAGGGGCAAAGCCTCACCCGGCTCGGCACTTGAAGAGAGATCCCCAGCTCGTCCTTCCACGCGGGATGCTGCACCACCCGCCCCGTGTGAAACCGCTGCATCACCTGCGGCTGCACCTGAGCCTGGGCCAACGCCAGCTCCACCGCCGCCGCCCAGTCCGCGGCCGAGAGATCATGACCGATGCGCACACTGCGTGATCCCCATCCCAGCGCGGAAAAGCCACTGACCTTCAGCACCAACTCCCGTTCCGCACGCCCCAGCCCTCCCACCGCCGCCCAATCTGGCACCCCGAGCCCAGCGATCTCCGCAAACCCCGGTGTCGGCACGTCTTCCACCAGCCATCCCTGCGGAATGCAACGATCCAACAGCTCCACCACAGCCGACTCCAGGTGAGCCGTCCACCACCCCCGCAGCGAAGGCTCCACATACAAGGCAAGCCACAGTTTCTCCTCCACGAAAGCTCGTGGAGGCGGCGTCATCTCCATCTCCCCCCGCGCCGCCATTTCCAAAAACACCCGTGCATGCGGCACCTCAGCAAGGTCAAACAACTCAAAAAAGCGATACATGCTCCGCCCTCGCCACGCCTCCGGCTCCGTTTCCCAAGGCCGCACCACCTTCCGATCCTCCCCGAGTCGCTCCGCCAACCACCGCATCTCCGGAGCGTAATCGCCCGATTCTTCCGAAATCAGAAAATTCTCCTCCGGAAAGGCCGCGCGAAATCCCTCCACCATCCCCTCTGGTCCTCCGATCACCACGTCTCCCATCGCGGCGTACGTCTCATTGAGCCACGCCGTGAGTCCGATCCCGCCTGGGATCGAATCCAGCTCGGTGATCGCCACGCCCTGCTCCGTCAGCACCAAATCGGGTCGGATCACCCGCGGCAACTTCCCACGCCACACCTCCGCACGGCCTTGCTGCACCAGCTCCGGCGGTTTCCCCCGATCCAGCACCTCCGCCACCCAACTCGGCGCACTTCCCTCTGCCGAGGCCAGGTAGAGCTGCTCAGCCACCCGCTGAAAAGACGCCAACGCTGGCCCCAAACGCTGCACCACCTCCACCTCCTCCGCCCGCAGGGGAAAAGCCCGAGGTGAGAGCACCCATTCTTTGTCCAAAAACAGTCCCCCCTCCGGCCAGCGTGACCGCAGAACCTCCATCCGCTCTTGATCCGTCATCATGAAGTCCAAAATCAATTCGAGTTCGATCCCATCCTGAAAGTCGTCATTGAGTTCCAAGAATCGGTCAGGAAAAACGCCTGTCCTCCAGAAAAAACTCTCCCAATCGCAGTGAAAGCAACCCACCCGCCCTCACCAGGGCAAATCAGAGGAACTGGAGGAACTCCTCAACCGCCTCGGGTGGTGAGTGTGCCTGGGATTCGGACAAACCCGATTCGACCTACGCGGATACCGCTCCGCACGGCACCACTTCCGATTCCTCGTCACAACCATCGCCCCAATCTCGCCGGATCGATCATGACTTGGAGGGCTCAGCACCCACTTCCTGGATGTAACAGCTTTTGGACCCCCGAAACTGCGAAAATCCAGGCTTTGGCAACGGTGTTGCTGCGAGATTATCAGCCTATCCCGGGTGTTGACCGGAGGGGAAATCGCCGCCTCGGTGGGGCTGTCTATGGCCATTTCCAAACAACCTGTCTCCTCCTTCCATCCCGGCTACGGCTGCGTCATCATGCTGGCGGCCATGGCGATCTTTGGTGGCATTGTTTTCTGGGCGGGTTACAGCCTGCTGACTCAGAATCGGGAGATCGACCAATTCACCGTCGCTGAACCGGCGGCTTGGCCGACCGATGCTCCAGCGGCGGCTTCCGTCGAGGCTTTCCAGGGGAGGCTCACGGCGTTTTCTCGAGCGGCGAGGGATGGAAAATCGGCCGAACTCACGCTCAGCGTTGCGGATCTGAACACGCTCGTTGCCCTGGCACCGGATCTGGGCAATGGCACCTATCAGGGCATGGTCCGCTTCACCGGTACGGATCCCGAAAAGCAGACGTTGCTGGCGGACATCTCGCTGCCGCTCAACACGCTCAAGTTCTGGGAGGGTAAAAAACGTTACCTCGTCGGTACGGCCCATTTCCACGTTGAGGAATTGGAGAACGGACCTGACCTACGCATCGTTGAGATCGAGGTTCCGGGTAAAACGGTGCCCGCCGGGTTTGTCGATACGCAGCAGGTGTGGACGTGGCTGACGCCTTTCCGCACGGATCCAGTGATCGATGCCACGTTGGCCGCCGTGCGCTCGGTGCGGGTGACGGAGTCTGGCGTTTCGCTTTCCACCACGGCTACCTCGCCATGAGTCCAGAACCCATGCCCGACAAGTCCAACCCGTGGCGCACGTTGCGCAGTCGGATTGGCTATGAGAATCCCTGGATCCGAGTGCGCGAGGATGACGTGCTCAATCCGGCGGGCCGCCCCGGTCTCTACGGCGTGGTTGAGTACAAAAATCGGGCAGTGGGAGTGGTGCCGATCGATGACGAGGATCACACTTGGCTGGTGGGTCAGTACCGCTACACGCAGGGCACTTACGAGTGGGAGATTCCGGAGGGTGGCTGCCCGGAGGGCGAGGATTTGATGGACTGCGCCCGGCGTGAGCTGCTGGAGGAGACGGGATTGACGGCGGGTCGCATTGAGCCGCTGCTGGGGGAGTTGCAACTTTCCAACTCCGTGACCAATGAGCGGGCTTGGCTTTTCATCGCGCGCGAGCTGACGCAGGGTGCGGCGGAACCCGAGGAAACGGAGCAGCTGGCGGTGTGGCGGCTGCCGCTGGCTGAGGCGGTGGCGATGGCCTCGGATGGGCGCATTCGCGATGGGCTCAGCGTCATTGGTCTGCTGCGTGCAGCGGCGTTGCTGGCGGCGGGGAGTGAAGAGTGACGCGGGGGTCCCCCGCACCCCAGTGAGGGCGAAGTCGCCCACCCTGCGCCGCCTGCTCTCTCACCACTCGAGTGGGGAATCGGAATTTCCCGTTGTTGGGCGGCCTACCTCCATGCAGGGTGGCGGATGGCTCTCCGCATTGCCCTCTTTGGTGGCAGCTTCAATCCGCCTGGCCTGCATCATCGCAGGCTGGCTGAGGAGCTGGCGGCTCGCTTTGATCAGGTCAAGGTCATCCCCTGTGGCCCCCGACCCGACAAGCCGACCACCACCGAGGTGCCGCCCATTTACCGGGCTGCGCTGGCGGATCTGACCTTTGGAGTGGTGCGTGGGGTCACGGTGGAGCATTTCGATCTGGAGCAGGCGAGCTTTACCCGCAACTGGCAACTCGATGCCCGCTACGCGGCGGAGGGTGAGGTGTGGCATGTCGTCGGGGCAGACCTCGTGACGGGTGGGCGGCTGGGGCAATCCGCCATTCAGTCCTCGTGGGAAAAAGGTCGCGAGCTTTGGCAGCAAGCCCGGTTTTGTGTCATCACGCGCCCTGGATTCCCGCTGGATGCGGCCGATTTGCCACCGCACCACGAGCTGATCACGCTCGATATTCCAGGGTCCAGTACGGAGATCCGCGAGGCAGTGTCTCGCGGGGAGCCCGTGGGGGATCGGTTGCCTCCGCGTGCGGCGGCTTATCTGGAGCGCTACGGCCTCTATCGCGCGCCTGTGCCGGGCACCTGGTCTCGCGGCACACTCGCAGGAGCGCCTTTTCGCCTGGAGGCCGATGAGGACAACCCTCGCGCGCGGGAGCTGGCCCGCACCCTGCCAGATTCATCCCATGGAAATCCCAGATTCATCACCACCATCGGCGGTGATGGAGCCATGCTGCGCTGCATCCGCGAGCACTGGCGGGCGCGGTTGCCTTTTTTCGGCATCAATGCGGGCAACCTGGGCTTTCTCATGAATGCGCCGGAGGAGGTCGGTTCGGGAGCCTTTCCTCCTGGAGACATCATTTTCCGTCAGCTGCCGATGCTGTATCTCGAGATCGAGCATCCCGATGGTCGCACCAGCTCCACCCACGGTTTTAATGATGCCTGGCTGGAGCGTTCCACCTCGCAATCCGCCTGGTTGGAGGTCAGTGTCAATGGCGTGACCCGCATCCAAAAACTCGTCAGCGATGGCATCCTCGTGGCCACGGCTGCGGGCTCCACCGCCTACGCCCGCAGCATGGGGGCCTCTCCCCTGCTGGCAGACACGCCGGGCTGGCTGCTGGTCGGCTCCAACGTCATGGAGCCCGCCAACTGGCGCAGCGCCCTGCTCTCCACCGACACCCAGGTGGAGATCCGCTCCCTCTCGCCCGAGCGTCGGCCCGTCGAGGCCTACGTCGATGGTCAGCCTTTTGGACCCGCCGTCGCGATCCGCGCCCGCATTTCCAAGGCCGCCGCCGCCGAGCTGGTGTTTTGCTCCAGTCATGATATGGCGGAAAAAATCGCCGCCATCCAGTTTCACGAATCGTAATTTCACCCCCCATCTCACTCCCTCCTCTGCCCATGTGGAAAGGTCGCTTCCAGCAAGAAACCAGCCAGCTCGTCCAAGCTTACGGCGAATCTGTCTCCTTCGATTGGAGACTGTATGACCAAGACATCCGCGGCTCCATCGCCCACGCCGGCGGGCTGCTGCGCGCGGGCATCCTCACGCAGGAGGAGTTCGACGCCATCCGCTCGGGCTTGGAGGAAATCCGCCACGAAATCGAGCACGGCGACTTCGAATTCAAGACCGCCCTCGAAGACGTGCACATGAACATCGAGGCCGAGCTCACCCGCCGCATCGGCCCCGCCGGTGCCAAGCTGCACACCGCCCGCAGCCGCAATGACCAAGTGGCCACCGACGTCCGCCTCTACTGCAAAGACGCCGCCGCCATGCTCCAGGCCGATGCCCGCCAGCTCCAGCGTGCCCTCATCGAGGCCGCCGAACGCGCCGCCGACGCCGTCGTCCCAGGCTATACCCACCTGCAGCGCGGTCAGCCCGTGCTCTTCGCCCATCACCTACTGGCCTACGTCGAAATGCTGGAGCGCGATCTCGGCCGCCTGCGCGATGCCGCCCAGCGCGCCGATGTCATGCCTCTCGGCTCCGGTGCCCTGGCGGGCTCCACCATCATTCTCGACCGCGAGGCTGTGGCCAAAAAACTCGGCTTTTCCGCCGTCACCCAAAACACCATGGATGCGGTCAGTGATCGGGATTTCATCGCCGAACTCCTCTTCACCATCGCCCTCTGCGGCGTGCATTTGTCGCGACTCAGTGAGGACATCATCCTCTGGAGCAGCGCCGAGTTCGGCTTCGTCACCCTCAGCGATGCCCACACCACCGGCTCGTCGTTGATGCCGCAGAAAAAGAACCCCGACGTGGCCGAACTCACCCGGGGAAAAACGGGACGCCTCATCGGCAATCTCGTCGCCCTTTTGACCCTCATCAAAGGTCTGCCCATGACCTACAACCGCGATCTTCAGGAGGACAAAGAGCCGCTGTTTGACACCGTCGATACCCTGCTGGGCAGCCTGCGGGCTTTTGCCGACATGATGCCGCACGTGCAGCCGAAAAAGGAACGCATGCGTGCTGCGGCCATTCAGGGTTTCTCCACCGCAACCGATCTGGCCGATTATCTGGTGCGCAAGGGACTCCCGTTCCGGGATGCACATGAAGTGGTGGGCAAGGCGGTTGCACTGGGGGTGGAGAGTGAGCGTGACCTGAGCGAAATGTCACTGAAAGAACTGCAGGGCTTCTCTGCGGTCATCGAGAATGATGTCTTTGACTGCCTGACCCTGGAAGGCTCAGTCGCCGCCCGTAACCATCAGGGTGGTACCGCTCCGGAACAGGTACTGAAACAGGCAGCCAACGCCAGAAAACTGTTGCAATCCTGACCCATCCTTTTCTGCCTGCCCAGCTGAAGCCACGACCCCTGTCGTGGCTTTTTGGCATCAGCACTCCCAACCACACTGACCGCGCATAAAACGATCCATGCCACTCATACATGGCGTTGCTGCTTCCCTTGCTGCATCCGGCTAAACAGGATCAGGCCACCCTGTCAGAAGCCCACCTGGGGGCATTTACGCCTGCAGCGTGATGGTGGCGGGGCGGATAACCAATGGAACTTGATACAGTAAAAGGAGACTTCAGCATGTATGGCATTCATCGGTCATGCAATACCTATAACCCGGTATCGCAACAGCAGACCAACAATACAACGACGACCAACACAAACAACAACAGCAGCTTCAATCCTTCCCAGATTCCGGGCGGGAATAATGACCTGAGCTCACTGCTGACTCTGCTGATGCAACTGCTGCAACAGTTGCAGGGCAACAACGGCAACAATAGCAATACCGGCAATACCTGGAACCCCGGTAACAATGGCAATACCGGTAACACCTGGAATCCGGGCAATAATGGACATCACGGCGGCAACAACAATGGCAATGTGCAGCCGACTCCTGCACCTGCAACAGCCACCAATGATGCCGTATCCA
>JAGRPD010000072.1:11186-11315 GCA_020439875.1 Verrucomicrobiales bacterium | reverse complement strand
TTCGCAGCGAGTCCTCAGTGGAACAAACGTACATCGGGCTGACGGACGATTTGAAGAGCCGGATGGCCAAGCACAACGAGGGCGGTTCGCCGCACACCGCGAAATATCGGCCATGGAAACTGGTGACCT
>JAGRPD010000072.1:0-10977 GCA_020439875.1 Verrucomicrobiales bacterium | reverse complement strand
TACCTCCTTCGCAGCGAGTCCTCAGGGGAACAGACGTACATCGGGCTGACGGACGATTTGAAGAGCCGGCTGGCCAAGCACCCTTGCCTCCTCGGTCTTGGGCAAGGCCACAAACATCCGCACGATTTGAAGTCCAAACACCTTCGTCCGCTCCCGCAAATCAAACGGTGGCTCCGTTCCAGATTCATCCTTCATAATTTGATCCAATACCTCGTGCCTTTGAGCTGGCCAGTGCGGGTGAGGGCAGATTTCTCCACGAGGTCATGGAGATCGCGGGTGGCGGTGGGGCGGGTGGCACCGGTGATGCGGATGTAATTCTCGGCGCTGAGGCCACCGGCGAAACCCTTGGGTCCCTCCCGGAGGATGCGGAGGATGGCCCTCTCCTGCCGCTCATTGAACTGGCCGCGATGGTGGTCGAGAAAATGGGTTTTGGCGATGAGGAACTCCACCTGGGCCTGTGCCTGGGCCTGGGCTTCCAGCACGGTCTGGGCGAAGTAAAGCAGCCAAGGGGTGATGTCCAGACTGCGGTTGGTCTGCTCCAACTGAGTGTAGTAGTTTTTCCGCGCCGTGTTGATTGTCTGGGAGAGCGGGATGAGGGCGGGGTGTCCCAAGCCTTCCGCCAAGGACTTCTCTGCAATGGCGCGGGCGATGCGGCCATTGCCGTCCTCAAAGGGGTGGATGGTGACGAAGTAAAGGTGGGCGATGCCTGCGCGCGTGAGGATGGGCAACGGTGAACCGCCACCCGACGCGGTGCTGGCATACCACGCCATGAAGGCATCCATCTCCGCAGGCACGGTTGCGACAGGCGGGGCTTCAAAATGAACCTTCGGCTGATGGATGGGGCCAGAGACCACTTGCATGGGATCGGCACCGGTGCGGTAGCGGCCCATGTCACGCAAATCACGCCGACCCTGAGTGAGAAGACTGTGCCAGCGGAAGAGGCGCTCATGGTTCAGCGTGGTCGCATGATCCCGGTAAAGATCCATCATCATCTCGGTGATGCCTGCCTCAGCCGGGGGGATGCGCCGATGATCCGTGGCCAATCCGAAATGCCTGCGGAGGGAAGATTGCAGGCTATCGCGGTTCAACATCTCACCCTCAATCTCTGACGTTTGATGGGCTTCCTCGCTCATGATCTCGATGGTGAGCGCCTGTTTTTGGGCATTCGGAACGTGAGCGATGCTGCCGGTGAAAAGTCCAGACTGACGCAAGAACTGAGCTTCCAGCCCCACTAAATCAGAGGCGTGGTAGCGGAAGTTCGGCCAGTCAGGTGATTGCCAATTCCAAGGCATGATCGATAAGAGTGGGAGTTATGAATCAAAAATGCGAGGTTTTTTGATTCATAAATCGGGATGTGCCGAGTACCGCATCACACTCACCCCGTGCAGTCGAAGAGCGGGCGCGAGGCTCAGGCGGGGTTGGGAATCACAGATTTCACGGATGGGAGAGCGGAGGTCATGTTTGGGCGAGTTGCTCCAGCGGCTCGATGGCGTCTGCCAGCAGTCGTTCGCCCATGGCGCGAAGCAGCGCGGGCGTGGGCGGTCGGGATGCGAGAAGGCCGTAGGCGCAGGTGAGGAGGGCTTCGTCGAAGTCTTCCTCGTGGTCTTGTTTCAGTAGCTGGCGAACGCCCGGCCCGGCTTGAAGGGCAAGTTCCTGCCAGCGGGCGGGAAAGCGCGTTTGCAAGGCATCTGCCCATAGCCGCGCCCAAGTCATCAGGGAGTCCTCGCTCTTCCGTTCGGCCAGCAAGGCCAGGGCGAGAACGCGCCCGAGGTCCTTGTTGCTGCGCTTGATGCGGCGACCGCCGATCAGGCCGCTCATCGTTTGCGGACCGATGGTGGGATGGTGCAGCAGATTGGCGAGGGCCATCATTTCCGGACGGGCGACGCCGATGCCAAACTCCGTGGTCACGGGCCGGTAGTCGGCCAGCGAGAGAAAGCCGAAGCTGCACAGGCTGAAATGTCCGTTGGCCGTGGGCAGGCGGATGTAGTGCTGGCCCAGATCCTCCGGGGATTCCGGTACGGTGAGCAGCTCGATGAACCAGTCCTGCGAGCTAGGCGGCTGAAGACGGGCCACGGGCAGGTTTTTGTCCGGCGTGTCCGCCGTGCCGGGGGCGGGGAACTCTTCCGTCGGGTGAAAGGTCCAATCGGCAGCGAACAGGCGCTCGGTGACGGCAATGCCTGCTGGAATGGCACGGATGCGCGGTGAGAGCAGGCAGTCGGCGTCCTTGGTGCGGACCTGAAGCGAAGAATTGTCACCAAAGAAGTAATAGCCTGCGGCGAGGCTGCCGATGACGACCAAATTTCCCCGGCAATCTTGCGGGATGGCTGCGGCGACCTGCTCCAGAGCCGCGCGAGGTGAGATAAGCCGGTTGGACTGGCTCATGGAGTGCCTGGTTTCGGGGTGAGCGCCTGGAGGAACTCCAAGGCTTGGGGTTCGAGCCTCATTTCATGCAGATCGAGCAGGCACTCGACGGGATCGGCCCAGAGGATGCCGTTGGCATCGGTTTCCGAGAAACGGTGGGGATAACGCAACGCATGGATCACCAGGCGGGCTGGTTCGCCGCGCACAGCGGGTATCAAAGCAGGATCGAGCTGCCGAAGGAACCCGATGTCCGGCTGGCGGGCGCGATCATGGAGGGTCAAATCGAGTCTCGGTGTTCCGATCAAGTCGAGACTCGGATGCAGTCTTCGAGCCCCAGGAACTCCGGCGATGGCGACACCTTCCAGACGGAGATTCTGAAGTCGGGTAAGCAGCGATTCCACCGAACGCGGCTGGCCCGAGTGATCCGCGAAGCGCAGCGTCTGGCGCACTTTTTCGGCATTGGCCACGAGGCGGAACCATTCGTCTTTGGGGAAGGCTTTGAGTTCCACTCGGCGGTCAGAATGGCGGGTGAGGTATTTTTCGAGCTTTTCCAGGGAAGAGGCCACCGTGGGATAGGTGCAGCCAGCCGCTTCCGCTAGCCAGCGCGAGGTGAGCGGTCCTGCTCGCTTGATCCATTGGTTGATGAGAATACGCAGGATGTCGTAATACGGCGTGGCACTTCGAGACTGGTGCAGCCCTGCAATGGAACTCTGCTCCCGCGATACGACCTCACGGATGATGCGCTGCATCTCGGCATCGGGATCGGTCGGCACTCCACGTAGGGTGTCCGTCTGATACTGGAAAATGTGGAGTCGCTGTTGGATCTCCAGACGAAGGACTTGTGCAGCGCGAGCCCATTCTTCGCGTAGTCGGGGCAGTGTGATCGCCGAGTCCACCAACACCAAGAATCCACGGAAACCGGGCTTCTCAGCGAGCAAATATGCCAGTTTCATGAGGGCGCTACTCAGAGCCCGCCGTGAATCGAGGCCGATCTTCACCTCGACGAGAGCATCACCGACCTCAGCATCCACTTCGTCGTGGCGCTGAGTTTGGATTGCTTTGGAAGGGTGGCCTTTCACGGGATTAATTTGCAGGTTTAATGCTAAGCCTGCAAGTGAACATTCAAGTTGCAGTTTAATTTAAAGCTCGCGCTTTCATGTGGCTGAAAGGAGGGAGGTAAGCGACTGGCGGACGACGGCGGAAAAGTGGTTGGAATGGGGGAAGTTGTGGGGAGGGAGCGAATGGGGAGGCGGCGGTGGAAGGTCTGGCTTGCATTGCGGGGGGATCGCCGCTCCACTCTGGCCTTCGCCAATTTTACCTTTCCGAAACAAACCATGAGCCAGCCTGTCATCGTCGGTGCCGTCCTTTATGATCCCAAAGTGTCCGTGATCTGGGAGATCATTCGCGATTTTTTTGAGGCCAATGGTCGGCCGATGGATGTGGTTTTCTACACGAACTACGAGTTGCAAAATCAGGGGCTGATGAGTGGGCACTTGGATGTGGCGTGGAATTCGCCGCTGGCCTGGCTGGATGCGCAACGCCTCAGTGGCGGTACGTGCCGGGCGATCGCGATGCGGGATACGGACCGGGATCGGGTGTCGCATCTGGTGGTGCGGGCGGATGGGGGTGTGGAGTCGGTGGCGGATCTGCGGGGGCAGACGGTGGCCTTGGGGGCGCTGGATTCGCCTCAGGCTCGCCTGATCCCGATCGGCCACCTGCATCGCCAGGGGCTGGAGCTGGGGCAGGACTATCAAGAGCGCCGTTTCGATGTGCTGGTGGGCAAGCATGGCGATCACATCGGCGGGGAAAAGGATGCCTTCCAGTGTCTGGCGGCGGGAGAAGCGGCGGCGTGCGCGATGCTGGATCTGAATTGGCAGGCGTGGATGGCGGACGGCACGATCGATGCGTCGCGCTTCAAGATTTTGGAGACGACGGCTCCCTTTGATCACTGTGTGTTCACGGTGCGGGCGGACTTCGATCCGGCGCTGGAGCAGCATTGGCTGGATGTTCTGTATGGGATGTCCTATGACAATCCGTTGCACCGGGAGATGATGGACATGGAGGGTCTGAAAAAGTGGGAGCCAGGTCGGGTGACGGGTTTTGGACCGCTGACGGAGGCGGTGGGGTTGACGGACTTTTTTGCGGCTCGTTGAGGCGGGGCGGAAAGCATTTCCACTGAGGGCTGAGATACCATGAGTCTGCCGATTTTTCCCGTGACGAGTGTGGGCTCCTGGCCGCGCTCCGCTGAGCTGCTGCGTGCGCTGAAACAGCAGCGGCAGGGGCGGATGAGCCCGGAGGAGTTCGATGGGGTGGCGGATGCGGCGGTGCTGGCGGCCCTGCGCGCGCAGGAGGCTGCGGGGGTGGATGTGGTGACGGATGGGGAGCAGCGGCGAGACAATTTTTACTCGTTTGTGGCGAACAAGCTGCACGGGGTGAAGCTGATGACGCTGCTGGAGATGCTGGATGTCATTGAAGACAAGGCGGGTTTTGAAAAGCTGCTGCAGACGCTGGATGTGCCGGCGTATTCGATCAGCAATCCGACCTGTGTGGATCGGCTGGAGCGGCGGGTTCCGCTGGCGGTGGATGAATTGAAATTTGTGCAACGTCACACGACGAAGCCGGTGAAGGTGCCGCTGCCGGGGCCCTACCTGCTGACCCGCGCCATGTGGGTGAAGGAGGTGACGCAGCAGGTGTATGCGAGCAAGGAGGATCTGGGGGAGGACGTGGTGCGGATCCTGCGGGAAGAGATTGCGGAATTGATCGAGCAGGGGGCGGCCTTTATCCAGCTGGATGAGCCGGTGCTGACGGAGCTGGTCTTCACGCAGGGGCAGACGCGGACCTTCATGTGTGCGGCGCTGGCGGCGCGGAAGGATCCGGCGGAGGAGTTGGAGTTTGCGGCCTATTTGATCAACAAGACTTTGGCGGGTTTTGATGCGGTGCGGACGGGGGTGCACGTCTGCCGGGGAAATTGGAGTCGCGATGAGTCCACCCTGCTGCGGGGCGGTTATGGCCCGCTGCTGCCGACACTGGAGAAGATCCAGGCGCGGCAATTTGTGTTAGAGTACGCCACGGAGCGGGCCGGAGATTTGCTGGTGGTGCCGGGGCGGGAGCTGGGGTTGGGTGTGGTGAATCCACGCACGGATGGGGTGGAGGCGGTGGCGGAGATTTGTGCGCGGGCGGAGGCTGCGGCGCGTCATTTGGGGCCGGAGCGGGTGTTTTTGAATCCAGACTGCGGGTTTTGCACCTTTGCCAGCCGTCCGATGAGCGCGGCGGAGATCGCGCAGAAAAAGCTCCAGCAGATGGTGGCGGCGGCCCAGCAATTGCGGGGTTGAGAGGCGGCGTGGCGGGAGGGTTTTGGGCGCGGGTTGGGTCGGCGTTTTGAGGCGGCTACCTCAGGCTGTCGGCAGAGTCTCCATGATTTCTGTTGAAGCATTGTCCTCTGCGACAACGTTAGGCCTGTGAGCGCCGCCATCCGCTCGATCACTCTGGAGAGGCGCGCGGTCCATCCCACCCCCAAAATGTTCGCCATGCAAATCCCTCCCTTCCGCTGGATCGCCAGCGTGTGTCTCGCTTTTGGAATGATCAGCCCTGCCTCGGCCAATGACTGGCCGAACTGGCGGGGGCCGCTGCAGAGCGGTGTCAGTTTGGAACACTACCGCGGTGGCGCGGGGCGGGTGGATGCCGAACCGGTGTGGACGTATGATTCGAGCAGCCGGGGGTGCCCGGTGGTGTTTGACGGTCGCGTCTATAGCTTCGGCTATCGCGGTGAAAAAGAGGAGCTGGTGGAGCTGCTAACCTGTCTGGATGAGGCGACGGGCAAGAAGCTGTGGGAAGTGGAGATCAAGGACTTCATCTCGGACACGGTGTATAACCGCTACGCCATCGGATCTCCCGTGGTCGATCCCGAATCTCGGCGCGTGTATTTGCTGACGGCCTACGGCGTGTTTGGCTGCTGGGATCTGGATGGCAAGGAAATCTGGCGGCACTCGCTGATGGAAGAACTGGGCCGCCTGACGTTCCCCAACTCCAAGGTCGGAGCGCCGGTGGTCGAGGGTGACCTCGTCATTGTCCGGGGCATCACGGCGAACTGGGGTGCCACGGGACCGGCGGCGGACCGTTTTTATGGGTTCGACAAAATCACCGGAGAGCTGGTCTGGTCCAGCACGCCGGGGACGATCCCGCCGACGGACAGCTCCTTTTCGACGCCCGTGCTGGAGACCCGCGACGGCAAGCGAGTGTTTTACTGCGCTACGGGCTGCGGCAATGTGGTGTGCGTGAACGCGCGGGACGGCGTCCCTCTGTGGCGCTTCAAAGCAGGCAAAGTGGGCATCAACGCCTCCGTGGTGCTGCACGGGAACGAACTGATCTCCATTCACGGCGATGAAAATGTGGACTCCACCACCCGCGGACGGATGGCGGCGCTCAAGCTGCCGGAGAAATTCGCGGCGGAGGAAATCCAGCTGGATCCCGAAGTGAATGAAGCGGCATGGAAGAGCGTGGAAGCCTGGCGCAACGACCTCGGAGCGGGCTCCAGCAGCCCTGTGCTGCATGGGGATAAAGTTTATCAAATCACCGACCAAGGTGCCGTGGTCTGCGTCAATGCAGGGACAGGCGCGGTGGAGTGGGAGGCCAAGGTCTCCAACGGCAATACGCACTCCTCCCCGGTGTATGCCGACGGGTTTGTCTATGCCCCGCTGATGGAAGGCAAAGTGTTTGTGATCAATGCCCAGGACGGAGCCGTGGTGCAGGAGCTGCAATTGGAGGGCAACTGCATCGGCGCGGCGATGGTGTGCAATGGCTACCTGATGGTCCACTCCACCAAGCACCTCTATCGCTTCAAAATCCTGCACGAAGAAGTGATGGCCGACGCCGCTCCCCAGCCCGTCATCCCTGAGCCGGGAGCATCCGCTGCACTGCAGATCATTCCTTCCGAGTTCACCGTCTCTCCGGGAAATAGCGTGAGCTTCCGCATCCGCACGGTGGATGCCAACGGCTTCGTCACCGGTGAGGTGAAGGCGGCAGATGCCAAGTGGGAGAGCTTCATCCCGCCCACCGCCAAGGTGAAATCCACCGCCGATGCCAGCTTCAATGCGGACGGCCAACTGGTGGCAGCGGCCGATGCCAAAATGTCTGCGGGAGCTTTCAAAGCCACCGCTGGCGGGCTCAGCGGAGTGATTCGCGGTCGCGTCCTGTTGGCTCCGCCTTTCACAGAGAACTTCAACGAGTACGAGCTGAACCAGCTCCAGGAGCAGGAGGGCGTGCAGTTTGCCTATCCGCCGCTGGCCTGGATCGGTGCCCGCTTCAAGTTCGACATCCGCGATCTGGACGGTGAAAAAGTTTTTGCCAAGACCTTTGATCGCCTCCTCTTCCAGCGCGCCACCGTTTTCATCGGCACCGAGTCGATGAGCGACTACACCGTGCAGGCCGACGTCATGACCGATGGCAATCGCCGGGTGAAGTCCGACGTGGGCATCATCAATCAGCGCTACGCCATCGTCTTGAAAGGCAACGCCAACGTGTTGGAGATCTCCTCCAACTTCGAGCGTCTGACCCGCACCGCTCCCTTCAAAGTGGAGGCCAACAAATGGTACACGCTGAAGAGCCAGGTTCAGGTCAATGATGATGGCACCGGTGTCGTCATGGCCAAAGTCTGGGAACGCGGCGCAGAGGAGCCCGCCGACTGGACCATCAGCGCCGAGGTGCCCATCGTTCACAAGTCCGGCTCACCCGGCCTCTTCGGTTTCACCCCGCAGAATCAGAAAAAGGTCTTCATCGACAACGTCATCGTCACCCCCAACCATCCCTGAGCCGGGACCAGACTCCCTCACCTCGACTCCCCTTAGCGCGAAGCTTCCCCCCGAATTATGAAACCCACCCTCGCAACCAGCATCTTGCTCGCAGCGGGCCTGTCCTGCACCCTCCAGGCGGCCGATTGGCCCACCTGGGGACGCACCGAGTCCCGCAACATGGTCTCCGACGAAAAAGGCCTGCCATCGGACATCGTCCCTGGTGAAAAAAAGGCCGGCTCGGATGAGATCGATCTCAGCACCACCAAAAACGTCGCTTGGGTCGCCAAACTCGGCGGTCAGAGCTACGGCACGCCGACCATCGGTGGCGGGCGTGTGCTGGTGGGCACCAACAACGAGTACCCACGCAGTCCCAAACATCAGGGAGACCGCGGCATCGTCATGGCGTTTGACGAATATACCGGTCAATTCCAGTGGCAGCTCGTCGCCCCGAAGCTGGGCGCGGGAAAGGTATCGGACTGGGAATTCCTCGGCATGTGCTCCACGCCCACCATCTCGGGAGACAAAGGCTACGTCATCACCAACCGCTGTGAAGTGCTCTGTCTGGATCTCAACGGCATGTCCAACGGCAATCAGGGCATGACCGATGAAGCCAAGTACATGGCCTCGCCTGATCCCGTGGATCCCGATGCGAGCGATGCCGACATCCTCTGGGTGTATGACATGCGTGGTGAACTCGGTGTCTTCCCCCACAACATCGCCTCCAGTTACCCGCTGGTGCATGACGGCAAAGTCTATGTCAGCACCTCCAACGGCGTGGACTATTCCCACATCAACATCCCCGCACCCACGGCCCCGAGCTTCCTGTGTCTCGACGCGGAAACCGGTGAGTACGTGGCGGAAATGGCCCCCGTGGTGAGCGAGCGCGTGCTGCACTGCTCCTGGTCATCGCCCAGCTTCGGCATGGTCAATGGCAAACCCCAGATCTTCTTTGCTGGTGGTGACGGCTTTGCCTACGGCATGGGCACCGCCGAGGAGCGGGAGGACATGGGCGACGACATTTTTGAACTGCCCATCAAGTGGTCTTACGACGCCAACCCGCCGGAATACCGCAAGAATGAAAGTGGCGAGCCCATGAAGTACGCCGAGTTTGACGGCCCCTCCGAGTGCATCGCGACGCCGGTGTATCAAGATGGTCTGCTCTACGTCGCGATCGGGCAGGATCCGGAGCACGGTGAAGGCGTGGGCATGCTCAGCTGCCTGGACCCTTCCAAGTGTGAGGGAGACATGACCGGCAAAGCCATATGGACCTTCAAAGACATCGAGCGCAGCATCAGCACCCCTGCGGTGAAGGACGGCCTGCTTTACACCTGTGACTACACGGGCCGGGTCTTCTGCCTGGACGCCAAGACTGGGGAAAAATACTGGGAGCACGACACGCTGGGCCACATCTGGGCCAACCCTCTGCTGGCGGATGGCAAACTCTACATCGGCAATGAAGAGGGAGAACTCTTCATCCTGGCTGAGGGCAAGGAGAAGAAAATCCTCAACGAAGTGGAGTTTTCCGCTCCGTTGAAAGGCTCCGTGGTGGCCGCCAACGGCGCGCTCTTCATCGCCACGGAAACCCACCTCTATTGCTTCAAAGAAGGTGCCAAACCGGTGGAGTAAATTGAACCAGCCGCAAGCCGCGAAGGCTTGATCTTCCAAAAGCCCGGGTCGCAACTGGCCCGGGCTTTTTTTGCCATCACTGCACCTCTTCCTGCGAGCCGGTGTAGATCCAGCGCTGAACGCGGCCTTGGGCGATTTGGGCCTGAGCTTGGGTGGGAATGGGGCCAAAGATGGTGTGACTGACGAAATCAATGTTGACGAGCCAGCCGGGCTGTCCAGCGACGGTGCCGGGTTGCGCACTGCCCCAGCGAGAGATGGTATCGGGATCGATGTCGTTGACTTGGCCGCTGTGGATGCTGGCGAGCAGCAGAGGGTACGTGCCATCGGGTGAGCGAGTGGGTTTGCCTGCGGGATCAATGGCACCCGCAGGGGCGGAAGTGTCGGCGAGGGAGCTATGGGTGCGGGATTGGCGGGCCTCCCAGATTTTTCGAGCCAGCTCGATGCGATGGGATTTCCAGACCTCGTACGTGGTGCGGATCTGATCGGGCAAGTCCGTGCCGAGAACGGGGACGGTGCCGCGGGCACTGGAGGTGGGAGTGGGAGCCACGGTGAGCTGGCCCGCAGCGGCGGCTAGGGCGGTGACCGAGGTGCCGACACCGAGTTCGGCGGTGCCGGCGGCCATGCGGATGGCGGTGGGTTGCTTTAATACAACCTGCCTGGGAAAAGCTCGCTCAGGGATGAGGGTCCAGTTTTGTGTCACCTCCTCCAGAGAGGCGATCTGGGGCGGCACGAATGAGGTGCCTGCATCGGTGGGTGTAGGAGCGGGCGCGGGGCTGGCGCTTTTGCTGGGGCTTTGCGGCTGGGCGGGTGCGGAGGCCGAAGGTGCAGCGGTGGGGGTGGTAGAAGGGATTGAGTGGGGGCCGAAGAGGAGTTTTTGATCGTTGGGAGCGATGGCGAAGTCGTAAAACGCAAACGCGGCAGCCAGCAGCAGAAGGGTGATGAAAAAGGCTTTCATGGAGACGGTGCTCCCCGGTGGGGCGCGTCAGACATTGCCACGCCGGTTTAAAAAAGATACGGAATTTGAGCGGGGAGCAGGTGCTTCGGCCAGAATCTGTGGAATCGAACAGGATGCGCCGATGAGGTAAAGGTAGCCTGACTCTCCAGAGTCGGGCATCGTCGCAGCTCCTTGGTGGCCTTATTTTGGAATGCGACGCTGTCCGGGCTCTCTGCGCACAGCGGCTCGACTCGGGAGAGATCGAGC
>JAGRPD010000650.1 GCA_020439875.1 Verrucomicrobiales bacterium | reverse complement strand
CCCTTCGCATGCTGCCCATTTTTGAAATCCAGGCCCAGCTCAACGCCGCGCTGAGTGCGGCGCGCCCGCCGAATCTGCTGCTGAAAGCGCCAACGGGATCGGGAAAATCCACGCAGGTGCCGCAGATGGTGCTGGATGCCGGGGTCATCCCGCCGGGGCAGCGCATTGTGGTGATGCAGCCGCGGCGCATCGCTGCCCGCATGTTGGCGGCTCGGGTGGCGCAGGAGCGGGGCTCGCGCCTGGGTCAGGAGGTCGGTTATCAGGTTCGTTTTGACAACATCACCAGCAAGGAGACGCGCATCGTCTTTGCCACGGAGGGGGTTTTGTTGCGTCAGTTGATCAGTGACCCCGAGCTGCGTCAGGTCGGCTGTCTCATCATCGATGAATTTCATGAGCGCCACTTGGATGGCGATCTCTGCTTGGCTTGGGCGCGCCAGTTGCAACGCAGCTCGCGGCCGGATCTTCGGCTCATCGTGATGTCGGCCACCTTGGCTCCAGAGACGCTGGAGGATTTCCTTTTTCCCACGCTGACGCTGGAGTCGGAAGGGCGCACCTTCCCCGTCGAGGTGCGCTATCAATCGCCGAAGCCATCGCGGGGCAATTTCCCTGAGCCGATCTGGGAGCAGGCGGCGCGGGCCTGTCAGTCACTGGCTCAGGAGGCGGCTGGGGCGGGGAATTTGCTGGTCTTCATGCCCGGTGCCTACGAGATCCAAAAGACCCTCACTGCGCTGAAGGCTCATCCGATCTCTCGCAGCCACAACTTGGTGCCGATGCATGGCGAGCTGCCGCCCGAGCAGCAAGATGCCGCGTTGGCACCGGGCGGGCGACCCAAAATCATCGTCAGCACCAACGTGGCGGAGACGTCCTTGACGATCGAAGGCGTCACGGCCGTGATCGATAGCGGTCTCGCCCGCATCGCCAGCTACGACGTGCGCCGTGGGCTCAATACCCTGACGGTGCAGAAAATCAGCCGCGCCTCGGCCGAGCAGCGGGCGGGCCGCGCGGGGCGTCTGGGGCCGGGCATCGCCATCCGGCTCTGGCCGGAGCGGGAGCACAGCCACCGTGAGGAGGCGCAGGTGCCGGAGGTGCGGCGGCTGGATCTGGCGGAGGCCTGCCTGACGCTGAAGCAAGCCTCGGCGTCGCTGCCGCCCGCAGCGGGGGAATCCCATGGTTGGATTGATTGGTTCGAGCCGCCGCCCGAAGCCGCCGTCACCCGCGCGGAATCGCTGCTGACGGGCCTCGGAGCGCTCGATTCTCGCGGACACATCTCGGCGCTGGGGCAGCGCATGGCGCGGTTCCCTTCGCACCCGAGATTTTCACGTCTCCTGCTTGCGGCAGGTGAGGAGGGCTGCCTCACGGAGGCGGCCGGTTGTGCGGCGCTGGCTCAGGGGCGGGGCATATTGTTGAAAAAGGGCGGGGCTGCTGGGGCAGATTTTTGGGAGCCAGGAGATGTCTCTGAATTTCAGGCGCACCTGCGTGCGCTGCGTTTGGCGGAGCAGTTCCGGTTTGATCCGCAGCGATGCGGTGACTACGGCATTCATGCGCGGGCTTCTCGGGAGGCGGCGGCCAGCCAGGAGCAGTTTTTGCGTTTGGCTCAGCGTCAGGGATTGCCGATCTCGGAGGAGCCAGCGGCCCCGCAGGCTCTGGCACGGGCGCTGCTGGCGGGTTTCAGCGATCACCTGGGGAGCGAGACCAGCCGAGGCTCGCGGATTTACCAAATGGCGGGCGGATTCAGCGGGCTGCTGGCCTCGGACGCCCACATCAAACCGCCGCCGTTGCTCGTGGCAGCGGAAGTCACGGAGGTGCAGGGCAAGGCTTTGCAGGTTCATCTCAACCTCGTGACGCGCATCGAACTCGACGATCTGCAGGCACTTTTTCCGGATGATTTCAGCTCGGGCCAGAGTGCGCGTTACGAGGCCACGGGCCGCCGGGTGCTCAATGTGGAAGAGACGCGATTTCGCGATCTGGTGCTCAGTTCCCGCGAGCGGGGAGAGCCTGATGCGGGGGCGGCTGGGCGTTTGCTGGCAGAGGAAATCCTGGCCGGACGCCTGCAGCTGCCGCTCTGGAATGAGCGTGCCGAGCAGTGGGTCACCCGTATCAATCGCCTGGCAGAATGGCTGCCCGAATACGAATTCCCCCCGATCACGGAAGAGGATCGCGCCTTGCTGATCGAGCAAATTTGCCATGGCTGCATCTCCTTCAAGCAGCTCAAGACGCGGGAGGTCTTTGCCACGCTGCATCAGTGGCTCAATCCCATGCAGCGGGAGATGCTGGATCGGCTGGCTCCCGAGCGGGTGGACTACCGACCGGGGCAGTCGGCCAAGGTCACCTACGATGCCGTCAATCCACCCAGCATCAGCGTGGTCTTGCAGAAGCTCTACGATGTGAATCAAAATCCGCGCGTGGCAGAGGGGCGGGTGCCCGTCACGGTGCATCTGCTGTCTCCGGCGCAGCGCCCCATCGCCACCACCAGCGATCTCGCGCGTTTTTGGCAGGAGGGTTATCCATTGGTGAAAAAAGACCTCAAGGGTCGCTACCCCAAACACGAGTGGCGTTGAGTCTGAACCCCAGCCGTTGAGTTTTCCCATGCCTGAATTGCCCGAAGTCGAAACCACGTTGCGCGGGGTGCTGCCGCACTTGCAGGGGCACCGGATCCGGGAGGTCAGTGTGTTCCAGCCGCAGCTGCGCTGGCCGGTGCCAGCGGAGATCGATGATCTGGCTGGGCAGCGCATCGTGCGTGGATATCGCCGGGGAAAGTACCTGCTGTTTGAGACGGCAGCAGGCACGCTGCTGATCCATCTCGGCATGTCGGGCAGCTTGCGGATTCTCGCTCCGTCCGTCCCCCGGCGGAAGCATGACCACGTCAGCTTTCGCTTGGAGGGGGGCAAGGAGTTGCGGTTTCATGATCCGCGCCGCTTCGGCACCATCCAGTGGATGCAGGGAGATCCCGCAGCGCATCCGCTGCTGGCCCACCTCGGTCCAGAGCCGCTCGGGCCTGACTTTGACGGGGCCTACCTGCACCGCCTCTCACGCGGGCGCGCCAGTGCGGTGAAGGCCTTCATCATGGATAGTCGCAACGTCGTGGGCGTCGGCAACATCTATGCCTGTGAGGCTCTCTTTCTCGCCGGCATCCGCCCCAGCCGTGCGGCGGGAAAAATCAGCCGTGCGCGCTACGAGGCGCTCGCTGGAGCGATCCGTGAAGTCCTCGCTGCCTCGATCGAGATGGGTGGCACCACGCTGCGGGATTTTTTGAATGAGAGTGGAGAGCCCGGTTACTTCAAGCAGACTCTGCGAGCGTATGATCGGGAAGGGGAGCCCTGCCGCAGCTGCGGAGGTGACATCCTCCGCGTGGTGCAAAACCAGCGCTCCACTTTTTTCTGCCCCCACTGCCAGCGCTGAGACGGGCTGGCAGCAGGCGGGCGGGGCATCAGTGGCCGCCGCCTTGTTCCGCGCCCAGCCCCGTTTGCGCCCGCACGGAGAACTCGCCAAACTTGGCTTCCGCCGAGGTGTCACGAGACAGCAGCGTGCCCACGATGGCGGCCAGGAAGCCTAGCGGGATGCTGACGATGCCGGGGTGCGTCAGAGGGAAGAGGGCCTTGGCCTGGATCAGATGGCGGCCTTTGGTCAGAGTGTCGGGATCCACGCCCATGATGCTGGGGCTGAGGAGGATCAAAATCACACTGGCCAGCAGGCCCACCGTCATGCCGGTGACGGCTCCCACGGTGTTGAACCGCTTCCAGAAGACTGAAAGGATGATCGCAGGCAGGTTGGCACTGGCGGCGACGGCGAAGGCCAGTCCGACCAGGAAGGCCACGTTCATCGTCTGCAGCAAGATGGCGAGGGAGATCGAGATGGCTCCCACCACAAAGGCCGTGATCCGCGCCACTCGCACTTCCTCACCCGGTGCGCGCTCTTTGCCTTTGTGGATGACATTGGTGTAGAAATCATGGGCAAAGGAGGTGCTGGCACTGATTGTCAAACCGGCGACCACCGCGAGGATGGTGGCGAA
>JAGRPD010000071.1:546-7467 GCA_020439875.1 Verrucomicrobiales bacterium | reverse complement strand
CATCACCTGCACTGCACCCCGACGCCCAGCCTCGCCCCCCATCAAGGAAGCACTCTACAGCCCCTATTTTTCCTTGTCACCCCCCTGCCTCTAGCCTATCAAATGACTTCGACATCACCTCACGTTGCCGCCGCGCCGGTCTCCCGCCCGGATCCTCGTTGCATCACCCTCCCCTTCTTTTTCCCTCAAGACCATGACTCGCTCTTGCCGCCTTTGGATTGCCCTGGCCCTGGCCGTCACGCCCAGCCTCCCTGTCGCCGCCCAGGATTTCTTCAGCGGACTGACCAGCAACATCAACATTGAGGGCACCGAGACCACCTTTGATCCGGGCACCGGCATCGCCTCCGCCACCGGTGACGTTTACATCCGCTACGGAGACACCGAGATCGAAGCCGGGCGCGCGGATTACAATGCCAACACGGGCGACGTGAAAGCGCATGAAAACGTCACCGTCTGGAAGGGGGGCCAGACCTACAAGAGTGACAGCATCATTTACAACATCAAAACCGGTGAACTGACGGGAGACTCCATCCGCTCCTCTCTGCCGCGTGGGTCCGGCACCCTGCTCTACTCCACTGAGCGCTTCGAGACGGAGACCAAGTTCATTGAGCGGATCGACGGGGAGGACACCCTCATCACCACTCACGACATCGCCAACCCCAACTACCGGATCAAGGCCAAGAGCATGACGATTTATCCGGATGATCGCATCGTGATGCGGAAGGTCACCGTCTATGCGGGCAAAACGCCTGTTTTTTGGTTCCCCTACATCTCCCAGCCACTCGACGACGAGGTCGGCTACTCCTTCACTCCCGGATGGTCCAGCAACTGGGGCCTCTTCCTGCTCAACCAATACGGCGTCATCCACGGTGATCACACCCTGGCCAAGTATAAGCTGGATCTCCGCAGCTCTCGCGGCTTCGCAGGCGGCGTCGAATTCATCTCCATGCGCCATCGCTGGAATCAGCAAAACTTCGGCAAGCTCAACCTCTACTACGCGCACGACTCGGATCCCACCCTCACCCGGACCGGCGGTGTGCGAGAGGCCGACATGAGCCCGGACCGCTATCGGGTGAATTTCCAGCACCGCATCTACGTGCCAGGTCCGGAAGAAAGCACCTGGTATCTCGACTTTGACATCAACAAGATCAGCGACGTCCACTTCTATGAAGACTTCTTCTTCCAAGAGTTTCGCTCCAATCGCGAGCCCGACAACCAAGTCTCCTTTGTCCACATGGATGATCGGTACACGGCCCGTTTGATGGCCAAGTTCGATCTTAACGACTTTTACCGCACCGAGACCCGCCTGCCGGAGCTGGCCTTTGATTTCACCCGCCACCCCATCTTCAACAGTGGCGTCTTCTACCAAGGCAACACCCTGGCTGGCATCTACCACGAAAACTACAGTCAGCCCGAGCTGCAACTCACTCGCGACCTCATCAAATCCGGCGAAGCCTATCTCACCCAAGCTCAGGTGGATCCCATTTCTGGCCTGCCCGTCGATAACTCTCCCAGCAACCAAGCCGCCTACCGCCGTGTCCTCGGCCTCGACCCCAACTACCTCGTCGGCAGCGATCAGGTCAATCAAGCCCTGCAAATCCTGCGCTCCAAACTGCAGGAGCCCGGCTTCAACCGTGTGCACAGCTACCACGAGTTCCTCTACCCCACCAAGGTGTTTGGCTGGCTGAACGTCGTCCCCCGCATCGGCGGTGGCCTCACCTATTACGATGATCTCCAGGGCGGCACCCGCGTGGATCCCTCCAGCTCCATGACCAAAGGCATCTTCGCCGCAGGCATGGACGTCTCCTTCAAACTCAGCAAAAACTGGGACGAAGTGCAAAGCGACCGCTTCGGTCTCGACGGCATCCGCCACGTCATTCAGCCCTACATCAACTACTCCTACGTCAACGCCGACGTGCCCGATGGCTTCCCCGCCATCGACCGTCTCGTGCCGACCACGCGCCCGCGCTCCCTGGATGTTCCGTTTTACTCCGCCATCGATGACCTGCGCTCCTGGAACATCGCCCGGATCGGCATGCGCAACACCTTGCAGACGCGCCGAGATTACCAATCCTTCCAGAACGGCAATTTCCGCGAAGCCACCCAGTCCAACGCCACTCAGACCTACACCTGGGCGGGCTTGAACACCTACGTGGATGTGTTCTTCGAAGATCCCGAGTTCAATCGCAACGTCTCCAACCTCTACAACGAACTCTTCTGGCGCCCGGTGCCTTGGTTCAACCTCTGGGCCGACGCTCAGCTGCCCATCGACAACAGCGACGCCAACTTCACCGAGGTCAACCACGGCATCACCTGGCTGCCGATGAAGACCATCTCCATCACCCTCGGTCATCAGTACATCCAGGATCACCCGCTGTTCCAAAACTCCAGCCTCTTCTTCTCCCGCTTCTACGCGCGTTTGAACGAGAACTGGGGCTTCTCCATGAATCACATCTACGAAGCCGCAGACTCCACTTTGGAATACCAATCCTACTCCCTGCACCGCGACATGAGCAGCTGGACGGCCGCCATCGGAGCCATGATCCGGGACAACCGCAATGGCGTCAGCGATTACGGCCTGCTCTTCTCCCTCACCCTCAAGGCCTTCCCTCAAGTCTCCATCCCGCTCGACATGGACCCGAACCCCACGGGCCGTGGAGGCCGATTCTGAGGACCGCCTGACACTCGTGCAATCTTTTACCAAAAGGCGGTGATCGTTTGAGAGCACCGCCTTTTGTGTTTTCTTCTCTCTTCACTCTTCCTGCTCCCGCGGCAGGCTCCCGCTCGTAAACTTCCTGGAATGAAAATCACCATCATTGGCTCTGGATACGTTGGACTCACCACCGGTGCCTGTTTCGCCGAAGTCGGTCACCACGTCCTCTGTGTGGACAACAACGAAGCCAAAGTCCAATCCCTGCTCGACGGCCAGATCCCCATTTATGAACCCGGCCTCGAAGCGCTGGTCCGCAAAAATGTCTCCGCCAAGCGGCTCATGTTTACCAGCAGCACCGAGGAGGGAGTAGAGCATGGCGAAGTCCTCTTCATCGCCGTCCCCACCCCCCCTCAACCCGATGGCAGCGTGGACCTCAGCTTCATGGAAAAGGTCGCCCGCGAGATCGCCCAATTCCTCGACTCCTACCGCGTCGTGGTGGACAAAAGCACCGTCCCCGTCAAAACCGGAGAGCGCGTCGCCAACACCATCCGCCGTTACGCCAAGCCTGGGGTGGAATTTGACGTGGTCAGCAATCCCGAATTCCTGCGGGAAGGCTGCGCCGTCGCCGACCTCATGAAGCCGGATCGCATCGTCATCGGTGGCAACAGTGATCGCGCCCTCGCCCTCATGCAAAAGGTGTACGAACCCTTCGTCGCCCCCGTGCTCGTCACCGACATCAACAGTGCGGAACTCATCAAACACGCCGCCAACAGCTTCCTCGCCCTCAAAATCTCTTACGCCAACGCCCTCTCCGAGATCTGCGAAGCTGCCGGGGCTGATGTCCTCAAGGTCGTGGAAGGCATCGGCATGGACAAGCGCATCGGCGCTCACTTTCTCAACGCCGGGCTCGGTTACGGAGGCTCCTGCTTTCCCAAAGACATCGCCGCCTTCATCGCCATCAGCGAGCAGCTCGGCGTCCCCTTCCACCTCCTCAAAGAAGTGGAAACCATCAACCACCGCCAACTCACCCGCTTCGTCGATCTCATCCGCGAAGCCCTCTGGGTGCTCCAGGAGAAAAAGATCGCCGTTTGGGGACTCGCCTTCAAACCCCACACCGATGACGTCCGCAGTTCCGTCGCCATCGGCTTGGTCGAAAAACTCGTCGAAGAAGGAGCCGACGTCACCGCCTTCGATCCCAAGGCCATGGAAAAAACCCGCCAGCTCCCCATCGGCAGCAAGATCACCTTGGCCGAGAGCGCGCTGGAGGCCGCTCGCGACGCTGAAGCCCTCATCATCGCCACCGAGTGGCCCGAATTTGCCAGCATCGACCTCCAGCAATTGCGCGAGGTCATGCGCACGCCCCTCATCTTTGACGGGCGCAATCTCATCGACCCCGCCGCCGCCGCCGCATATGGCTTTCAGTATCGTGGCATCGGTCGCGGCACCAGCGCCATGCTGGAGCCGATGAACAGCCCCTAAATCCTCAACCTGGAGTGGCGACACTCCTGCCTCGACCTAGCACCTTCCCCTCCCCCGAGCCCCAACGCTCTCCCCATCACCCTCAACCTTCTGGAGTGGCGACACTCCTGTCGCTACCAACACCTTACCCCTCGGCCGTTCCCGACCGCCGTTGCCATGAACTCTCCCGACCGGCCTCACCCCGGACCCTCCTCCCACCACACCGCAGCACCCGCCAGCGCACGCTTCATCGCCCTGCGCACCCTCTTGGACTGGAAGCCCGAGGGACCCCATGCCGCAGAGACCATCGCCGCGCTCACGCGCCGCTACTACCTCTCCGGCCCGGATCGCGCGCTCGCCATGGACCTCGTCTTCACCGTCCTGCGCAATCTGCGCCTGCTGGATGAGTGGATCAGCCACCTCACCCAGGATCGCGAGTTGGACCTCCTCACCACCACGCTCCTGCGCATGGGACTCACCGAGGTCCTCATCCTGCAGATGGCTGAGCACGCCGCCGTTCATCAAACGGTCGAACTCGCCCAGCGCTCTGGAGGTCTCGTCAACGCCGTCCTCCGCCGCGCCTGCCGGGAAAAAGACGACCTCCGCGCCCGCGCCGTCGCCCTCCCGCTGCCCGTGCGCCTGTCTCACCCTGATTTCTTGGTCGAGCGTTGGATCTCACAGTACGGCCCCACCGTCACGGAAGAGATTCTTGCCGCCAATCAAAAAGCCCCCTTCATCTACGTCCGGCGCAACCGGCTTCACCCCGATTCCGCGACCCTGCTCGATCTCCCCAGCCTCACTCCGGTGGAAGGTCCCGCCGATCAGGGATTGGGAGCTGAAGCCGAATTCTACCGGTGCGATCGCCTTCCTGTCGAGGCCCTGCAAAAAGGCTGGTGCTACGCTCAGGACCTCAGCACCGCCCTCGCCCCCGCCCTACTTGGAGCGCAACCTGGAGAGACCGTGCTCGATGCCTGCGCCGCCCCCGGAGGCAAGACCGCCCTCCTCGCCCAGCACATGGAAAATCAGGGCCACCTCATCGCTACCGATCTCCCCGGTCAACGCCTGGAGCGGCTCAAGCGAAACTTGGAACGACTCACCGCAACCCACACCACCGTCGTCCCCTGCAACTGGATCCGCCAAGAGCAGCTCCCCGCCGAGCTAACGGATCTCCAGGCCGACCGCATCCTGCTCGATGTCCCCTGCTCCAACACCGGCGTCATCAGCCGTCGCGTCGATGTGCGTTGGCGACTCAGCCCGCAGGAATTTGAGCGTCTCACCCACCTCCAAATGCAGCTCGTCGCCTGCTGTCTGCCCCTCCTCAAGCCTGGAGGCACCCTGGTTTACAGCACCTGCAGCATCGATGCCGATGAAAACCACCGGCTCGTCGAGGCCCTCCTCCAGCAGCATCCCGAACTCCGCCTCGATCTGGAAATCCAGCGCCTCCCCGGCCAACACCACGCCGACGGAGCCTACGCCGCCCGCCTCATCAAGCAGTGAGTGAGGGGAAATTGGCACCTCCGAAAAAGCCCTCTCACCATCACCGATGGAGCGCCTGATCTTCCCAGGATTTTGGGTCGTTCAGTGGCTCCATGTGGGTGAAAATGATGCCCGCAGGGAGTACCGCGCGCAGATCATCCTCCAGCTGCTCCACCAGATCGTGGCCGCGCCGCACGCTCCATTCATCCGGCACTAAAACGTGGAGAGACACAAACTGCCGCGCCCCAGATGAGCGGGTTCGGATCGCGTGAAAATCCACGCCTCGCTCCCGGAACGCCTCCAACACGCCATCGATCGCCTTTCGCTGTGGCTCCGGCAGCGCCCGATCCAACAAGCCACTGGCTGCCTCTCGAACCAACCGCACCCCCATCACCACGATGTAACACGCCACCGCCAGAGCGATCAGTGGATCCAGCAACGGCCAGCCCGTCAGCCACACCAGCAGCATGCCCGCGAGCACCCCGATGGAACTCCAGACATCCGACATCAAATGATGCCCATCCGCCGTCAACGCCGGGGAATGCCGCTCTCGCCCTGTCCGCAGCAGCACCCGTGCCGTCAGCAGGTTCAGCCCCGAGGCCAGCGCTGAGAGCGCCAATCCCGGCCCCAGAGCATGCGGCGTTTCCGGCGCAAACAGCCGAGGCACCGCCGTCCAAAAAATCCCCACCGCCGCCGTCACAATCAGTGCCCCTTCGAAGCCGCTGGCAAAAAATTCGATTTTATCGTGACCATACGCGTGATCGTCATCCGGCGGTCGCGCCGCCACTGCCACGGCGGCCACCGTCGCCAGAGCCGCCGCCAGATTGACCCCGGACTCCAGCGCATCGGAGAGCAGTCCCACCGAGCCCGTCCATTTCCAGGCCAACAGCTTGAGCACGATCACCCCCACTGCGGTCAGCACCGACAGCCAGGCGAAGGATTGGAGTTGAGAACGATCTCGCACCTTCCACCCATAGCCGCGCGCTCCTTTTCCGCAAGATGCGTTCCACTGCCAAACGCAGCCTTCTCTCACCGTAGGTTTTGACCATGCAGCCACCGCATCCCACCACCCGCCGTCACACCCTCACCCTGCTGGCCAGCAGCCTCCTCCTACCCCGCCACCAGACTCGGGCAGACGAAGTCATCGCTCCGAAGGTCTGCGACATTCATCAGCACACCCACTATCACGGGCGCACGGATGAGCATCTCATCTCTCACCAGCGCGCCATGGGCATCCACCGCAGCATCTTGCTGCCCGCCGGCACCCCCATGCAGACGGCCTCCACTCACGATGGCAAATCCAACGGCCTCGCCGCCCAGTGCGGCACCACCGC
>JAGRPD010000071.1:0-494 GCA_020439875.1 Verrucomicrobiales bacterium | reverse complement strand
GTCACCGATGCACCCGAGGCTCCAAAAGTCATCGAGACCTACCTCAAACAAGGTGCCTGCATCATTGGCGAACAAAAATTCGACGTCGCCTGCGACTCCGCCGCCAGCCAGCGACTCTACGCCATGGCCGCCGACTACGGCGTGCCCATCCTGCTTCATTTCCAAAACGAAATGTACAATCGCGGCTACGAAACCTTCCACCGCATGCTGGAGAAATATCCCCGCACCACCTTCATCGGCCACGCGCAGGCCGTCTGGGGTTACATCGATGCCAACCACGACCGCACTCAAAACTACCCCAAAGGCCCCGTCACACGAGGCGGCCTGACCGATCGCTATTTGACGGACTACGCCAACATGTTCGCTGATCTCTCCGCTGGCTCCGGGCTCAATGCCCTCATGCGGGATGAGGAGCACACCCGTGGCTTTCTCACCCGCCATCAGGACAAGTTGCTCTACGGCAGCGATTGCAAAGACCACTTCGGCCGGGGTCC
>JAGRPD010000070.1 GCA_020439875.1 Verrucomicrobiales bacterium | reverse complement strand
GTGCGAGATGAGGAGAACCAAAGGCTCGGACATTTTCACCTCCAAGGCACCGCCGATCGGCCCGTCAGTGCCGTCATTCCCGCTCCATGAAAACGATCCCCCTCAGCCTCGCCCTGCTGCTCACAGCGGCCTCCGCCCAGGCCGTCCCGGTCGAGAAACCCAACGTCCTCTTCATCTCCATGGACGATCTCAACGATTGGGTCGGCTGTCTCGGCGGGCATCCGCAGACACTGACTCCTCACCTCGACCGCCTGGCCCAGAGCGGCACGCTTTTCACCAACGCCCACTGCGCCGCACCCCAGTGCAATCCCTCACGCACCGCCATTTTCACCGGCATCCCACCCTTCCGATCCGGCGTCTATCACAACGGTCAAAAGATGCGGGACGTACTGCCGGAGGCAGAGATCATTCCGCGTTATTTTTCCCGCCAAGGCTACTGGAGCGCAGGCTCCGGCAAGCTGCTGCACTACTTCATCGATACCGCCTCGTGGGATGACTATTTCCCCGCCAAAGAAAAAGAGAACCCCTTCCCACCGACCTACGATCCACCCCATCGCCCCGTCAGCCTGCCCGTCGGCGGCCCCTGGCAATACGTCGAGACCGACTGGGCCGCACTGGACGTCAGTGATGAAGACTACGGCGGCGATTGGAGTGTGACGCAGTGGATCGGCGAGCAACTCCAGCGCCCCCATGACCAGCCCTTTTTCCTCGCCTGCGGCATCTACCGGCCGCATGAACCGTGGTTCGTGCCTGAGCGCTATTTTCGCCCGTTTCCGCTCGATTCCATCCAGCCCGGCCCGGGTTGCTTGGAGAACGATCTCGATGATCTCCCGCCTTCCGGTCAAAAAATGGGTCCGAATCGCTACTTCGCGCACATTCGCCAGCAGGGGCAGTGGAAGCAAGCCATCCAGGCCTACCTCGCCTCCATCCACTACGCCGACGCCATGCTCGGTCGTGTGCTCGATGCCCTCGAAAACGGCCCAAACCGCGACAAGACCATCGTCGTGCTGTGGAGCGATCACGGTTGGCATCTGGGCGAGAAGCAGCATTGGCAAAAATTCACCGGTTGGCGCATCTGCACCCGCGTCCCGCTCATCATTCGTCTGCCCAGTGGCATGCCGGGTAGCGAACCCGGTCAGGTTTGCGATCAGCCCGTATGTCTCACCGACCTGTTTCACACCCTGACCGATCTTTGCGAGCTGCCCGCACCGGAAAACATCAGCGCCCACAGTCTGGTCCCGCTCTTGAAAAACCCGGATGCCCCCTGGCCTCATGCCGCCGTCACCCAGCTCAGCGCGCCCGACGAATACGCCATCAGCACCCGCAGCAGGCGCTACATCCACTATCGCAATGGCGATGAAGAGCTTTACGATATCGCCACCGATCCGCACGAATGGACCAACCTCGCCGCTCAACCCGAGCAGGCCGCGCAACTCGCCCAAATGCGCCAGCTCGCGCCGTCAAATCCCGTGCCCCTGCCGCAGGTGCCCGTGGCCTCCCTGCCCGCACTGCCCTGGCATCCCGCCACCGAGCCCACCCCAGCCTCGAAACCCGATGGCAACACCTTCGACGTCGTTTTCATCAACCAGCGGGCGCATCCGGTCGAGCTGCTCTGGCTCTCCCCCAGTGGCTCCACCCATTCCTACAGCCTGATCCCCGCCCAGCAGCGGCAGCGGCAATCCTCACGACCCGGTGCGGTCTGGCTCATCCGCGATGCATCAGAGAATCTGCTCGGCCACTTTCAGATTGGCGATCGCAGTTGCAAAGCCATCGTTCCCGCTCCCTGATCCGCTCAATTTTCCACGATGTCTTCACGAGTCGTCATCATCGGAGCCGGTGTCTCGGGCTTGTGCAGCGCGCTTTACGCCCTGCGAAGTGGCTGGGAAGTGACGGTGGTGGATCGGGCGGGATCGGCGCGGGATGGCTGCTCCTTCGGCAATGCCGGCATGGTGGTGCCGAGCCACTTTGTGCCGCTCGCCGCTCCGGGTATGGTGCGGCTGGGGCTGCGCTGGATGGCGGATCCCGAGTCGCCGTTTTACATCCAGCCTCGGCTCGATGCGGCCCTCCTAACCTGGGCCTGGCGCTTCTGGCGCGCTGCGACTCACCGCCACGTCCGCACGCGAGCGCCCGTTCTGCGAGACCTCAGCCTGCTGAGCCGCGCGGAGTTTGAGGCACTGGCAGCAGCGGGGCTCGAGTTTGACTGGGTGCCTCAGGGTCTGCTCATGCTGTGCCGCACCGCGAAGGCCCTGGAGGAGGAAGCCCACACCGCCGAGATGGCGCGAAGTTTGAACCTGACTGCCGAGGTGCTCGATGCTGACGCCGCCGCTCGGCTCAATCCGGGTGTCACCCTGGACATCGCCGGAGCCGTGCACTACCCGCAGGACGGGCACCTCAATCCCGCGCGGTTCATGGCCGAACTGGAGCGCGTGCTGCTTGCGGGCGGCGTGCGCTTTGTCCACGACGCCGAGGTGCGCGACTTCCGCACCACCAACGATCGCGTGGCCGCCCTCGTGACCTCCCAGGGCGAGATCGACGCCGACGAGATCGTGCTGAGCGCGGGCGTGTGGTCGGATGGGCTGAGCCGCGCGCTGGACCTGCGGCTGCCGATGCAGGCGGGAAAAGGCTACAGCCTGACCCTGCCTCATCCGCCTCAACTGCCCCGTCTCTGCGCCATTTGCACCGAGGCACGACTGGCCGTGACCCCGATGGGCACCACGCTGCGAGTCGGCGGCACCATGGAGCTGGCGGGTCTCGATTCCCGCATCAATGCCCGCCGCGTGCGTGGACTGGCTCGCGGTTTTTGTCCGTACTTTCCCGCCTTTTCCGAGAGTGACTTCGCCGACATCCCGCCCTGGAGCGGGCTGCGCCCCGTGTCCCCCGACGGCATGCCCTACCTCGGCCGCACCCGGCGTTGGGCAAATGTCATCGTCGCCACCGGCCACGCCATGATGGGACTCAGCCTCGGCCCCGCCACCGGAAAGGTGGTCGCAGCCCTGCTCGATCGCCGCTCTCCCGAGGTGGCTCTCACCGCCCTCGATCCCGATCGCTACGCCTGAGTCAGCGCCCCACACCCGCCAGCTCACCCGTCACATTTTGTCCGAATTCCACGCTCGACCGAGGCCTTGGACTGCGTTTTACTGCTCGTTCAACCGATTGACCCCTACCCACCATCCATGAAATCCCTCCTTTCCAGCACCTGGCTGCTCGCCCTCGCGTCCCTCTCCCTGGCCGCTGAACCGGTCGAAATTTTCAACGGCAAAGACCTCACGGGCTGGGAGGGAAACAAAGATCTGTGGAGCGTCGAAGACGGTTGCATCACGGGCCGCACCCCAGCCAATCCCGAAAAACCCGCCGAATCCGTCCTCACCCACAACACCTTCCTCGTGTGGAAAGCTGGCACCGTGAAGGACTTCGAGCTGACCTTTGAGTATCGCCTTGAGAAGGGAAACTCCGGCGTGCAATACCGCTCGCACGAGCTGGAGGCCGGCGAGTACGGCCCCGTCATCAGCGGCTATCAGGCGGACTTTGAGGCCGGCACCAAATACAGCGGCATCTTGTATGAGGAAAAAGGCCGTGGCATCCTCGCTCTGCGCGGGGAGAAAGTGACGCTGAAGCCCTCCGGCAAACCCAAACCTCCCGTGATCAAAGAAGTCACCGGCAGTGTGGGCGACTCCGACGCCATCCAAGCCGCCATCAAATCCGAAGACTGGAACAGCTACCGCATCGTCGCCAAAGGCAACCACCTCCAGCACTTCATCAACGGCATGCAAACCATCGACGTCACCGATGACGACGCCGAACACGCCGCCAAGGAAGGCCTGCTGGCCCTGCAAATCCACCGTGGCCCGCCGATGGTGGTGCAGTTTCGCAATTTCAAATTGGTCCCGCTGGAGTAGCAGCCGCTCGAGCCCGGTCCCTCCATGAGCTGGCCGGGCCCACCGCCTCACCCACCCTGGCAGGAGCGCCTGCGGCTGGCCAGCCGCAGGGGACTGGACTGGATCTTCCCCCGCCGCTGCCCCGGCTGCGAGCGCGTGCTCAGCTCGGCCCCCGACATCCGCCTGCCGCCGCCCAGCACCGACGCCAGGGCGAACAAGGCCGCCTTGGACACGGCCTTGACCTCGCGCCTGTGCGCTGCCTGCCGGGATCATCTGCCCTGGATCACCGAGACACGCTGCCAACGCTGTGGCGAGCCCTACCCCGGCGCGCTCGATCATCCCCTGCACTGCTGGAACTGCGAAGACCGCCCCTTTGCCTTCGAGTTTGCCACCGCTGGATTCCGCTCTGAAGGCCTAGTCCGCGACCTGATTCACACCTTCAAATACGAGCGCCATCTGGAGCAGCGCAGCCTGCTGGCCTTGATGCTTTCCGCCGCTCTGCAGGATCCTCGGCTGCTGCGGGAGGATCTGGCCCAATGGCTGCTGGTGCCCGTGCCACTGCATTTTTCCCGGCGCATCGTGCGCGAATACAACCAGAGCTGGGAACTCTGCCGCGGCCTCACCCGTCTCACCGGCATCCCCTCCGCTCAGGTCCTGCGCCGCACCCGCCGCACCACGTCTCAGGCCTCGCTCGATCGCCGCCAGCGTCTCACCAATCTACGCGGAGCCTTCAGCCTGCGCCGCCAGGCCGATGTCCGGGATCGCCGCATCCTGCTGGTGGATGACGTCCTCACCACCGGAGCCACCACCCACGAGTGCGCCCGCGTCCTTCGCCGCAGCGGAGGGGCTGAAAAAGTGGTGGTCATCACCGTCGGACGTGGCTAATTGAGGGCCGGTCGTCCGCTCGGCGGGGCCATCAACCGAACTCCTGATTCTGTCATGGCATTTTTCAAAAAACGCAGCATCGCCCACCTCGGCGAAAAGAAAAAAGACATGCCCGAGGGCCTCTGGATCAAGTGCCCCTCCTGCAACGAGAGCCTCTTCCAAGAGGCCCTCAGCAAGAACCTGCGGGTGTGCAGTCAGTGCAACTACCACTTCACCATCAGTGCCCCAGATCGCATCGCCAGCCTGGTGGATGAAGGCAGCTTCGCCGAGATCGATGCCGACCTCGACTCGGTGGACGCACTGGGCTTCAAGGGCTACCTCGACAAAGTCCGGGCCTACCAAAAGAAAACCGGCCTCAAAGAAGCCGTCGTCACCGGCCGCTCCCGCATCCAAGAGCAGCCCGCCGTCCTCGCCATCATGGACTTTCGTTTCCTCGGAGCCAGCATGGGCAGCGTGGTGGGAGAAAAAATCACCCGCGCCATCGAGACCGCCACCCAGGATCGCTGCGCCGTCATCATCTTTTCCGCCTCCGGCGGTGCCCGCATGCATGAGGGCATCCTCAGCCTGATGCAGATGGCCAAGACCAGCGGAGCGCTGGCCCGCCACTCTCAGGCCGGTCTGCCCTTCATCTCCGTGCTCACCCACCCCACCACCGGCGGCGTCACCGCCAGCTTCGCCACCCTCGGAGACGTCATCCTCGCGGAGCCGAAGTGCATGATCGGATTTGCCGGCCCCCGCGTCGTCAAAGAGACCACCCACGCCGACCTGCCACCCGGCTTCCAAACCGCCGAATTCATGCTCCAGCACGGCCTGGTGGATCGCATCGTCGAGCGCAAAGAAATGCGCGCCCAGCTGGCCACCCTGCTCAAGTACATGAACCCGCCGGCCGCTCGCGCAGCCTGAGCCCCGCTCAACGCGGCAGCCCGCTCCAGTCGGCGGAGGAGATCCGCACCGCCTCTCCTTGCGGCAACGCATCGAGATCTACGGCACCCGGTTTTTTCACCACCAGAGAAGCCCCCGGCAGCTCCAGCGTCAACGTTTCTTTCAAATCCGCAGCCTCCAGCCAGTAGCGCAGCTTCACCTCCGAGTCCGCTCCCGCCGCCAGCTCGGGCGGCAGCTCAGCGGGCAGAAAAAACGGAGCCACCTCCCGCCCAGATCCCGCCAGCAGCCGCACCAGGGGCGGCCGCAGCGGCAGCGGTCTCGGCGTCGCATTGCGCACCCGCAGCCGCAGATCCAGACGGGCATTGCCGTAGTCCCGCTCCAGCGTCGCCTCCCGCAGCTCCATCACCGGCTCCGCCTCCGGCGCATCCCGCACCACCCAGCTCGGCTCCGGCTTCTCTCCCCGCCTACCCACCACCCACCACGCCAATCCCGCTGCCAGCACCAGCAGCAGCCACACTTCGATCCGGGAAAAAAACCGCATCCCCCACCCTGGCACCGGCCCGCGCATTGTCCAGCTCAGCGCAGGCTTCCCTTTGCTCCGGCGGATTTTTTGACCACACTGCTCCCCATGGAAAATCGTCGCCTCGTCCTGCCAGAGCATCTCAATCACTTCGGATTCTTGTTTGGTGGCCAGCTCCTGCGCTGGGTCGATGAGACCGCCTGGATCGCCGCCACTCGCGACTTCCCCGGCTGCCGCCTCCTCACCGTCGCCCTCGACGAGGTCGTGTTTCGAAAAAGCGTGCAGCAAGGCACCGTGCTGCGCCTGGAGACTCAGCGCTCGAAAACCGGGCGCACCTCCGTCACCTACGAAGTCCAGGTCTTCGCGGAATCCATCGAGACCGGAGCCGAAGATCCCGTCTTCACCACCCAGGTCACCCTGGTGCGCGTGGCGGAGACCGGCCAAAAGCTCCCCCTGCCCCTCACCTGAATCTAACGCAGCGGGCGCAGCTGCGGGCGCAGCAGCACCCGACACGGAGCCCCATCCGCGCCCTCGATTTTCAGCGGCAGGCAGAGCAGCTCGTAGTTCCCCGGCTCCACCGCCGAGAGATCCAGCCCCTCGATCACCCAGATCTCCGCTCCCAGCATGATCTGATGCGTCTCCACCCCATCCTTTTCAAATCCCCCGATGCTCAGGTAGTCCACCCCCACCGTCATCACACCGCGATCCACCAGATACTGCCCCGTATCCGCCCGGATCGAAATAAAATCCTCCACAAACCGATCCTGCGGCCACGCCTCCGCCGAATTGCGCGTCTTCAGCAGCAACCGCTCTCCCGCACCGATCTCATGCGGCTCCAAATCCGCCGGCGTGATTTGACCCTCCACCGCCTGCAAATCCAGCACCCGACACGGACCGATCACCGCCTCCAGCGGCATCTGCTCCATCGTCAAACCCTGCGCAATGAAATGCCTCGGCGCATCCATGTGCGTCGCCGTGTGCGCGCTCAGATGCAGCTCCGTGAGATTGCACACCGCCCCCTCCTCCATGCTCACCGCCCGCGTGATGCGACACACCGGATCCCCCGGCCAGGTCGGCATCCCATCGCGCAAGGGCACCGTCACATCGATCCATCGTTGGCTGGAAATCATGGCGAGAAAATCAGAGCAAAACCCCATCAGACCGACTGAGGCATCCCCCGCAATATGCCCAAAAACCAGCGCGTTCAATACCCATTGCACGCCATGAAGACGCCGCATCGCCCCCGTCACCTCGCCCTTTTTGCCCTGGCCTTGCTGGTGCTCCATCCCCTCGCCGCCGCCGATTTTCAAAAAGACATCGCCCCCGTCTTGGAAGCCAAATGCCTCGGCTGCCACACCGCCAACATCGCCAAAGGAGACGTCGATCTCTCCTCCGCCAGCGCCGCCGCCGACTTCCTCCAGCCCGGCTCCGCCCAAACCAGCAAGCTCTTCAAAGCCGTCCTCCCCGGCACCGACGGTTCGGCCCCCGACATGCCAAAAAAAGGCACGCCCCTCACGCCCGAGGAGACCCAGGCTCTGCGTCAGTGGATCGACTCCGGTGCCACCTGGCCCGAGGGTCTCGTCCTCAAAGAAGCCGCCAAAACCGGGCGTGACTGGTGGGCCTACCAGCCGTTGCAAAAACCCCCTCACACCAGCATCGACGCCTTCATCGAAGCCGCCCTCACCGAGCGCGGCCTCTCCCTCAATCCCCCCGCCGACGCCCGCACCCTCATCCGCCGCATCACCTACGATCTCACCGGCCTGCCCCCCAGCGCCGAGGAAGTCACCGCCTTCGAGCAGGCCTTCGCCGCAGATGCCGACAGCGCCGTCTCAGCCCTCGCTGATCGCCTGCTCGCCTCCCCCCGCTACGGCGAGCACTGGGGCCGCCACTGGCTCGATGTCGTCCGCTTCGGCGAGAGCAACGGCTACGAACGCAACGTCATCATCAACTCCCTCTGGCCCTTTCGCGACTACGTCATCACCTCCCTCAATGCCGACAAACCCTGCGATCAGCTCATCCGCGAGCACCTCGCCGGTGATATTCTCGCCGCCGGAGATCCCCAGCGCGAGATCGGCAGCGCCTTCCTCGTCGCCGGTCCCTACGATGACGTCGGCAATCAAGACGCCGCCCAAGCCGCTCAAATCCGCGCCAACACCCTCGATGAAATCATCACCGCCACCGGCGAGGCCTTTCTCGGCATGACCCTCGGCTGCGCCCGCTGTCACGATCACAAATTTGACCCCATCACCCAGGAGGACTACTACGCCCTCTACGCCACCTTTTCCGGCGTCCGCCACGGCCAGGTCCCCTGGGCCACCCCACAGGAAAAAGCCGCCCACGCCGCCCAGCTCAAACCCCTCGAAGCTCAAAAAACCCAGCTCGAAAACGACCTCAAAACCCTCGACGCCGCCATCCTCCAACGCGCCCGTGCCAAGCTGCCTCGTTACCAGAAAAGCTGGACTCGCCCCCCGCCGGATCGCACCGGCACCGAGGAAGTTTTCCCCCCCGTCACCGCCAAGTTCGTCCGTCTCGTCTGCGAAGCTCAAGACATCAACCCCACCTCCGCCACCGGCTTCGGCATTGATGAATTTGAAATCTGGAACACCGAGGCCACCCCTCGCAACGTCGCCCTCACCACCCACGGAGCCAAAGCCAGCGGACTCGCCCGGGAGATCGAAGACTTCCCCAACGCCTACGGCCCCCAACACGCCATCGACGGCAAAACCGGCGCGCGTTTCCTCGCTCGCAGCACTGATCTCACCATCGAACTCGCCCGCCCCGAGCGCATCCATCGCGTCGTCTTCTCCAGCGCCAAAAACGAAGCTACCCCCGAGCAACCCAAGTTCGCCTTCGTCGCCGATTACCGCATCGAAGTCTCCACCGACGGCACCCACTGGACCACCGTCGCCACCAGTGCCGACCGCCAACCCGTCGTCCCCTTCCGCTCTCGCAACCGCGGTCAATCGGGAGCCCATCTGGACCAGCGCTTGCGCCAGCTCGAAATCACCGCCGAAGAAAAGCAGGAAAAAGCGCGCCTCTCCCGAGAACTCGCCGCCACCACCAAGGCCATCTCCGCCGTGCCCGCCCTCCCCATCGCCTGGCTCGGCACCCGCAATCCCAAAGACGCCGCAGGCCCCTTTCACATCTTCACCGGCGGCAGCCCGCAGCGCCCCGGAGCCACCGTCACCCCCACCAGCCTCTCCGCTCTCTCCGAGGTCACCCCCACCTTCGCCCTGCCCGCCAGTACCGCCGAGGGAGATCGCCGCAAGAGCCTCGCCCAGTGGATCACCGACCCAGCCAATCCCCTCACCTGGCGCGTCCTCGCCAACCGCGTTTGGCACTATCACTTCGGCACCGGCATCGTCGATACACCGAACGATTTCGGCTTCATGGGCGGACGCCCCACTCATCCCCAGTTGCTCGACTTCCTCGCCCGCCAGTTGCAGGAAAACGGCTTCCACCTCAAGCCCCTCCACCGCCTCATCGTCACCTCCCGCGCCTACCGCCAGACCTCCACCTGGCATGAAACCGCCGCCAAAATAGACGGAGACGCCCGGCTACTCTGGCGCTTCCCTCCGCGTCGCCTCTCCGCCGAGGAATTGCGCGACACCCTGCTCACCGTCTCCGGAAAACTCGACCTCCAAATGGGCGGCCCCGGCTTCCGCCTCTACCACTTCATGCAGGACAACGTCTGCACCTACGAGCCCCTCCCCATCCACGGTCCCGAGACCTACCGCCGCGCCGTTTATCATCAAAACGCCCGTGCCGCTGTGGTCGATTTGATGACCGAGTTTGACCAGCCCGACTGCGCCTTCTCCGCCCCACGCCGCGCCCAGACCACCACCCCCCTCCAGGCCCTCACCCTGCTCAATCACAGCTTCACCCTCGACATGGCCGAGGCCTTCGCCACGCGCCTCCAGGCTACCTCAAAACTCCCCCCGCAGCAGGCCACCCACGCCTTTCAAATCGCCTACCAACGCCCACCCACCGCCACCGAACAAAGCCGCGCCGTCCAGCTCATCCAGCAGCACGGCCTCCGCGCCCTCACCCGCGCCCTCCTCAACTCCAGCGAGCTGATGTACTGCGACTAAACTTCGCACTCTCTCATGCACCTGCGGCCTCAGCCCAGCCGCACCGTGTGGTCACTCTGCCGCATCCCCTCCGGGATCTGCCCCACAAATCGAGGCTGCAAACCGATGTTCGTAAACAGGCTGTCGATCATTTCCACCGATACCTCCTGCGGATCATCAATCTCGAAATAGACCAAATCATGCCGGTCATCGATTTTGTAGCGCACCTTCGGCAGCATGTCCATTTGGCCACGCAACTCCATCAGGTAGCGGGTGCCGCGCAGGCCTTTGGCGTAAATCTCGATTTCGATCATGATAGGGCTCCCTTCATTCAGGTTGCAGGGAGAGAGTAGCCAAAACTCCACCCCCTGAGCAAGTGCAAAACCATTCAACCCACTCCACCGCGATGTCGAGACGGCTGAATGATCATCCGAAAAGAGAGATCTCGGATCAGTCCGCTCACATCCCGCCGCAGCTGCCGCTGCACGGCCAGCATCCCCGAGCGCGTCACCGAAAATCGCTGCAAACTGCGCAGCAGGATCGTCTCAAAGGCCGCCGCAGCCATCCAGTCCACATCCAATCGATAGCCACACAGCGCCTGCGCCTGGGTCGCCAGCAGGAATCGCTTCAACCGCGCCACACCGATCGCCACCGTGCCGCAGGAGCCGAAATGAATGATCCGCCCCTTGCAGCGCCCCTCCAAGCGCTCCTCCAGCCAGTCCAAATCCACCCACGTCGCCCGATCCCCCAGGTAGAGCTTTCCCGGATCCCCGTGAAACCCGAGATAAAGAATCGGATGCGTTTCATACATGCGCTGACACCACTTCTTCAGGTAGTACTCGAACTCCGGCTTCGTCGCGATGTCACGGCGGATGTAAGGCACCTGCGGATTGTTGCAGCGGGATAGCAGATCCAGCACCGGCTGCACGCTGGCGTCACACCGCAGGTCGCGATCCCACTCACCTTCCAAACAAAAGATGCCGCGGGCTCTCATGCGTGCTGATTCATCCTGGCGCTCTAATCCCGCCATTCGCCCTCCCGTCAAGCAGGAACTTCAGCAAAAAGGTCCGTTGTTACAAATTTCCATTCCTCCGGTATCTGGTACGAGCAACCGCCCCTCCCCCGCCCATGTCTGCCTTCAGCGATGAATTCGACACCGCCCTCTCCGCGAGCGAGGCCGAAATGCTACCCGCCTCCGCAGGCTGGTCCCAGCGCGTCCGCTGGTGGTGGCCCGCCACGGCTCCCCTCGCCGGAGTCCTGATGCTGCACGGCATGCAGTCCAATGGCCGCTGGTTCAGCCGCAGCGCAGCCGCCCTCGCCCGGCGCGGCATCGTCGCCGTCGCCCTCGACCGCCCCAGCTCAGGAGAAAGCAGCGGCCCCACCCCGCCCTCACCACCTCCCGGCACCGGTTTGGCCGCTCACCTGCCCGATCCCGAAAGCTTCCTCAGCGGCATCACCGAGGTCCACACCCAGCTCCGCCAGCGCCTGGGCCGCGACATCCCCCTCACCCTCATGGCCAATTGCTTCGGTGCCCGCGCCGCGATCATCGAACTCGGCCGCCACCCCGACCGCTGGCAGCGCGCGCTTTTCACCGCCCCCGGCACCGACATGCACCCCCGCACCCGACCGCCGTGGCGGGATATTGCCCGCATTTTGCTTCCCCTCCCCGGCATCTCCCCCTGGCTCCGCGTGCCTTTGCAAGACACCTGGTTCACGGATCAACCCGACGCCCTCGCCTGGATCCAAAACGACGTCGCCAGCGCCAGCCTGCGCTGGATCACCACCGCCACCCTCCGCGCCACGCGTCGGCTCGACCGTGCTTGGAAGACCCACCTGCCCCGCATCTCCACGCCGCTTCATCTCCTGCTGGCGGAACGCGACGTCATGACCCGCAACGACCGCATCGAAAAGCGCTTCCGTCGCGACGGCCAGAGCCCCCTGAAAATCTCCCGCCTCCCCTCCGAACACATGCTGGAGTTTGGCAGCGCCCACCCACTCGCCCTCGACCTCATGGCCGAATGGATCCACGCCTCAGAACCGGGCTGAGTCGGATATTCCCCTCCCGCCCACCTTTCCTCACACGAAAATGGGGCCGGGCAACGTTCAGAATTGACGTCATCTCGCGTTCCCCTGAACGTTCGTGGCGAATCCACCGTTTCTTCCCTTCGCCATGATCCGCCACCTCCTCGCGGCCACCTTGCTCGCCGCCCCGGTTCTCTCCACCGCTCAGCCCATCGACGCCGCAGCGGACGAATGGGAGGGCATCGTCAATATCGACGCCTCCATGCTCTACGCCGACTACCGCGAACCGTGGAATGGCGGCCAGCCCATGTCCGGCTCGGGCACCGGCTTTTTGATCGGAAAAAACCGTTTTCTGACCAACGCCCACGTCGTCTCCAACGCCACCAAACTCGTCATCCGCACCAGCAACGACCCCGAGCCCCACCCCGCCCGCATCGTTTTCATCGCTCACGACTGCGACCTCGCCCTGCTCGAAGCTGTCGATGGCAGCCACTTCGATCACCTCAAACCCCTCGAATTCGGCGGCATCCCCAAACTCAACACCGAAGTCATCGCCGTCGGTTACCCCATCGGCGGAGATCGCATCTCCGTCACCCGTGGCGTCGTCTCCCGCATCGACTTCCGCCTCTACAGCCACTCCGGCGTGGACTCCCACCTCTCCATTCAGGTCGATGCCGCCATCAATCCCGGCAACTCCGGCGGCCCCGTCCTCCAAGACGGCAAAGTCGTCGGCGTCGCCTTCCAGGGATACAGCGGCAGCGTCGCTCAAAACGTCGGCTACATGATCCCCGTCCCCGTCATTCAGCGCTTCCTCAAAGACATCGAAGACGGACGCTATGATCACTACGTCGATCTCGCCGTCAGCGACTTCCCCATTGAAAACCCCGCCCAACGTCGCGCCCTCAACCTCAAGAATGACGGCATCGGCATCATGGTCGGGGAAGTCGAACCCGGCGGCAGCGGCGGAGATGTACTCCACTCCGGAGACGTCATCCTCGCCATCGATGGCTCCCCCGTCTATAACAACGGCCTCGTCCGCGTCGATGGCGAACTCGTCAACATGAACGAAATCGTCGAGCGCAAATTCGCCGGAGACAAAATCGAAGTCACCTTCCTGCGCGACGGCAATGAGGACAAAGCCAACATCGAACTCAAACGCTTCGAACCCTACGTCAAGCTCGGTGCCGCCTACGATGAGCGCCCCCGCTACGTCGTCTATGCCGGCCTCGTTTTCCAACCCCTGGAGCGCAACCTCATGGATGCCAATCGCATCTCCAATCCCCAGACCAATTACATCTTCGACAACTACCTCAGCGACAAAATCTACGTCGATCTCCCCGAACCCGTCGTCCTAACCAACGTCCTGGCCGATGAGGTCAACACCTTCCTCAGCGCCTACCGCCAAAGCATTGTGGAAGAAATCAATGGCCGCAAAATCAAGGCCCTCAGCGATGTCCCCGCCGCCCTCGCCGCCGCCGGAGAAGACAAGGACTTCGTCGTCATCAAGCTCATGGAAAACACCCGCCCGCTGGTCCTGCGGCGGGATCTCGCAGAAGCCGCCCAAGCCCGCATCAATCAAAAATACAACATCCGAGAGGCAGCCTATCTCGGCACCAAGTAACGCCACCCTCTCCGCGACTTCTGCTCATGAAAACGCTCTTCTCCATCCTGCTTCTCGCCACCTTCGCAGCGAGCGCCCTGGCCCAGCAGCCACGCCCCGCCAAGGGCAAGCCGTCGGCACCCAAACCGGCTGCAGCTCCGCCCGCTCTCAACGCCGCCCCGGGACTCGCCCGCGATCCCATCATCAAGACCCAATCCCTGCTCAAGGTCAACGTCACCTCCCAGGCCTACAACGTCCATCTCCCTTGGCAAAAGGAGTCCCCTAGCGCACGCCGCGGTCTCGGCGTCGTCATGCCCCAAAACCACGTCCTCGTCACCGCCCAAATGGTGGCCGACGCCACCTACATCGAACTCGAGCAGCCCGAGAGCGGACGCAAACTCCCCGCCCGCGTCACCGCCGTCGATTACGAAGCCAACGTGGCCCTGCTCCAGGCAGACAGCACCGACGCGCGCACCACCGAGTTCTTCAAAGACCTCCAGCCCATGCAGCTCGACACCGGCGTCCGCATCGGAGACGCCCTCTCCGTCTGGCAGATCGGTCAGTTTGGAGACCTCATCGTCACCCCCATGCGCATCTCCAAAGTCGAGACCGCCCGCTACTTCGTCGATGGCTCCGTTTTCCTCGTCTATGAAGGTGCCGGCATCGTCCGCAGCGAAGGCAACAGCTTCACCCTCCCCGTCGTCAAAGGCGGAAAACTCGCCGGCCTCCTCCTCCGCTACGACTCCAAAAACCAAGTCACCACCGTCCTCCCCGCCTCCATCATCGAGCACTTCCTCAAAGACAGCACCGATGGCAAATACGACGGCTTCCCCAACCTCGGTGTCGAATTCCAAATCACCCTCGATGAGCAGTTTCGCGAATACCTCGGCATGAAACCCGGCGCACCCGGCATCTACGTCGGCAAGGTCTCCAAAGGTGGCAGCGCTGCCCACATCGGCTTGAAAGAAGGAGACATCCTCACCGCCATCAACGGATTCCGCATCGACTCCCGCGGCAACTACAAAGACCCCCAATACGGCACCCTCAGCATCAGCCACATCGTTCGCGGCAAAGCTTACGTCGGAGATCCCGTCACCATCAAAGTCATGCGCGAGGGCGAGCCCCTCGAACTCAAAGGAGAACTCATCCGCAAGCGACCCGAAGACGAAGTCGTCACCCCCTACCGCTTCGATCGGGGCCCCAACTACATCCTCGCCGGTGGCCTCTTGTTTCAAGAACTCAACGACACCTACCTCGACGCCTTTGGTGAAGACCGCCGCAGCGGCACCATCCTGCGTCTCTCCCACATCGCCCAGCATCCCGAAGCCTTCGAAAAAGAAGGACGCAAAAAAATCATCTTCCTCAGCCTCGTCCTCCCCACCCCCAGCTGCCAAGGCTACGAACGCCTCGGCGGCCAGATCGTGAACAAAGTCAACGGCCAAGTCATCACCGATCTCCAGGCTCTCAAAACCGCTCTCGAAAAACCCAAAGATGGCGTTCACGCCATTCAATTGGGCGAGTTCCCTCACCTCATCTACCTGGATGATGCCGCCATGAAGCGCGACGACCAAGGCCTCATCAACGGCTCCTTCCGCGTCGGCTCCCTCGAGCGCCTCGAGTAGCCTCAGGCCAAAATCTCCCGCGCCACCTCGCCGTACACATTTGTCAGCCGGAACTCGCGGCCGGCGTAGCGGTAGGTGAGTTTGGTGTGATCAAAGCCGAGCAGGTGCAGCATCGTCGCGTGCAGATCATGCGTGCCCATCTTGCCCAGCACCGAGGTTCCTCCGATCTCGTCCGTCGCTCCGTAGCGCAGGCCACCTTTCACCCCGCCGCCCGCCATCCACATCGAATAGCCGGTGTTGTTGTGCCGCCGTCCGTCGCCCGCATTCGCCTGATCCTGCGGGCTGCGGCCGAACTCACCGCCCCACAGCACCAGCGTGTCCTTCAGCATGTCGCGATCCTTCAGGTCTTGCAGCAGCGCCGCGATCGGCCGGTCCACCGCCGTGCAGTTCTTGTTCAGCGCCGCCTTCAACCCCTTGTGCTGATCCCAGCCGCCCTTGCTGATCTGAATGAAACGCACGCCCGCTTCCGCCAAACGCCGCGCCATCAGGCACTGCTGGCCAAACTCCTTCGTCGCCGCATTGTCGAGCCCGTAACGCTGCCGCGTCCCCGCCTTTTCGCCCTCCAGATTGAGCACCTCCGGCACGGAGCTTTGCATGCGGTAAGCCAGTTCAAAGGATTGAATCACGCCGTCGAGTTCCGCATGTCCGGGGTGCTGGGCCAGCAGGTCGCGGTTCATGCTTTGAATGAGATCGATCTGTTCCCGCTGCCGCGCGTGGTCGAGGATTCGATTGCGAATGTCCGAGATGCCGCCGTTGGCCAGATCCACCCGAGTTCCCTGATAAGATGCCGGCAGGAACGACGACCCATAGTTTTGCGCCCCACCGATTCCAACCGGATTGATGGTGACAAATCCAGGCAACTCCTGGCTCTCCGATCCCAGTCCGTAAGTGACCCACGAGCCCATCGATGGCCGCACAAAATTCACGCTGCCCGTGTGCAGTGCGATGGTGGCCTGCGGATGCGCGGCATTGGACGTGTGCATGCCGTTGAGCAGGCACAAGTCGTCCGCGTGCCGGCTCAGCTCGGGGAACAGCGAGCTGATCGGCAGCCCGCTCTGCCCCTGCGGTTTGAATTCAAACTGCGGAGCCAGCAGCTTGCCTTTGCCCTCCTGGGTCTTGCCCGACATGGCCTTGAGATTGGGTTTCCAGTCGAACGTGTCGAGATGGCTCGGCCCACCCTGCATGAACAGAAAAATCACCCGCTTGGCCTTGCCGGGAAAATGCGACGGCTTGGGTGCCAGCGGTGAAACATAAGCACTGCCCGCCGCCCGCGCGCGTTCGGCCTGCATGGCCGCAAAAGCCAACCAGCCAAAGCCAGCAGCAGTGTGTTGCAGCATGCCACGGCGAGTCCATGGCGTGAAAGTGTCGCGGCAAGTGGTCATGGGCGGAGAGAGGTGAAAAGGCTCAGGGAATGTAGCGAAATTCGGCGGCGGAATAGAGGGCCTGGGTGAACTCCGCCCAATGGCGCTCGCGTCCTTCCCCCGTGCCCAGGTAGTCGAGCGCGCGTTGCGTTTCCGCCTCGGTCGGGCGACGGCACAAGGCGTACGCGTAGGCATAGGCCACGCGGGCTTTTTCATCCGGCAGCTTCTGTTCGAGAATGCGCTGCGCCGCCCGCCGCGAGGTCTCAATCACAAAATCATTGTTCAGCAAAAACAGCGCCTGCGGAGCCACCGTGGTGACATACCGCTGGCCGTTGACCTGGTCCGGTTCGGCAAAGTCAAACACTGTGAACATGCCGGGCAGCCGGGATCGAATCACGGGCAGATAAACGCTGCGAACCGGTCGGGTGATCGCATCGCTCCCGTTGCCTTTGGTGCGGCTCAGATCCCCGTTGACCGGCCCGTCAAACGGCGCGCCCTCTGGACGTTCCTTTTGCAGCATGCCACCCGCCGCCAACAGCGAATCACGGATCGCCTCCGCCTCCAGCCGCCGCAAATTGGCCCGCCAATACAGGTGATTGCCCTCATCCGCCGCCGCGTTCGCAGCGAGGTGCGTGGTGCTGAGCCGATAGGTACGGCTGAGCACGATGGCGCGAATCATCGCCTTCATCGACCATCCGTTCTTCATGAACCGGGAGGCCAAATGATCGAGCAGCTCGGGGTGCGTGGGTTCGCTGCCCGAGGCTCCAAAATTGTCCACCGTCTCCACCAGCCCCCGACCCAGCAGGTGCGCCCAGATTCGATTCACCATCACCCGCGCGGTCAGCGGATGCTCCGGTGAGGTGAGCCACCGCGCCAGCTCCAGGCGGCCGCTGCCTTCCTCCGGCAGATCCGCCATGCCCGCTTGCTTCAAAATGGCCGGGAAATCACGCGGAATGATGTCGCCCTTGATGTCCGGCTCACCGCGCACCCGCAGCGCCAGATCCTCCACGCGACCTTCCGTGGCCGCCATCGCCAGATTCGCGTTCGGATCGATTTGCTCTTGAGCCTTGCGCTTCTTGCCGCCACCGCCAGCCGCCCGTTCCAGCTCGGCGATCCGCCTGCGAAGTCGGCTCAGGTTTTTTTGAATCTCACTGCGCTCCTTTTTGCTCAGCGACTTTCGCCGGTTCTCCACCTGCAACGCCTTTAACTGAGCCTCCAGTCGGGCTTTCTCTTCCGACCGGAAAGAACTCGCCGAAGAAGCCGCCGCCGCCGCAGGCACCGCGTCGAGTTTTGCCAGCAAGCTCGCGTTGTTGTAGTTCTTGTTTCCCCCCTGTCGATTGCGCTGGCCGCTCAGCGTCTCGGTGCTCGCAAAGATGCCCGCCATCGCGTAGTAATCCGTCTGGCTGATCGGATCAAACTTGTGGTCGTGACAGCGCGCGCACCCCAGCGTCAGGCCCATCGTTGCCCGGCCCAGTGTGTCCATTTGGTCATCGATCCGGTCCAACTGAAACTGCTCCTCATCGCGCTCGTTCAAGTCCATCGACCCCAGCGCCAGCAGTCCCGTCGCCACCACCTGTTGCGCATGCTCCGTCGCGTCGTTGGTCTCCAGCAAATCACCCGCCACCTGCTCCATCAAAAACTGGTCGTAAGGCTTGTCGGCATTGAAGGCATCCATCACGTAATTCCGATACCGCCAGGCAAAGGGAAACGGCGCGTTGCGAGTCCGTCCCACCGAGTCCGCATAACGCGTCACATCCAGCCAGTGCCGCCCCCAGCGCTCGCCAAAAGCGGGCGATTTCAACAAGCGGTCCACCACCGCCGCCAGCGCCTCATCATCCGCAGCCGGATCCTGCACAAAGGCGCTCACCTCCTCCACCGTCGGCGGCAGCCCCGTCAAATCGAGCGAGATCCGCCGAATCAGAGCAAATCGATCCGCATCCGGCGCAGGCTTCAAACCTGCCGTCTCCATCTTCGAAAGAATGAACGCATCCAAGTCATCGCGACCCCAGGAAGGGTCCGCGACTTGCGGCGTCACCGGCTGCGCCACCGGCTGAAAAGCCCAGTGCTCGCGACCTTTATCCCAATCGATTCCCTTCGCCTGCGCCACCACCGTTCCCGATCGCGGGTCGGGTGCCCCCATTTCCACCCAGTCTTCCAGCACCGCGATCTCCGCCTCGGCCAACTGATACTTCGGCGGCATCTGCAAATCCGGATCGGCATAACGCACCGTTTCGATCAGCAGGCTCGCGTTGGGTTTGCCCGGCTCGATCACCTCCCCCGAATCTCCCCCCGCCTGCCAGCCGTCCTTCGAGTCCAGCAGCAATCCACCCTTCACCTTCTCCGCCTCCGCCGAATGGCATTTGTAACAATGCTCCACCAGCAGCGGGCGGACCTTGTTTTCAAAAAACGCCAACTCACTCGCCGACGGTTCCGCAGCCGACAAACGCCCAACCCCGATTCCTCCCATCAAAGGGACCGCGCAAAAAAGCCATGGCAGGCGGATCAAAGCAGAGTTCATAACGTCGAGAGACGGGAGAAAAGTCCTTCCCTCTAAAACACCCGTCCGGGAGCGTTGTTGCAAATGGAACCGCGATCCAGTGCCCCCAACCTCCCCGCCTGCAAGAGGTTGCCCACCGCGGCTACGCTTCCCGAATCCGCAGATTCCGAAACGCCACGATGCACTCGTGCCCGTGATCCTGCAGCGCGATCCAGCCCTTCTTCCGACTCATCTCCGCATCGTGATCGGTGAGAGTGGCAAACACCACGCCGTTGATCTTTTGCGTGAGCTTCGGTCCTTCCGCGAGGATCTCCATCGTGTTCCAGGCATGCTCTTGGAAGTGCGATTGCACCTTCGCCGCATCCGCCACCGATTTCACGGTGCGCTCGCCCGACTCCGAAATGACGGCTTCATCGCCAGCAGTGGTCATGAGATGACGCGCCTCCTTTTTCGGATGCTGCCGGTCGAGCAAGGAGTGATGCCACAAGCCCATCTTACCCTGCTCCGCCACCTCAACCTGATAACCAAACACCTGGTGAGCGCCGAGATCATCGCTGCGCACCTGCACGCCCGAGTTGCCTTTGTCCCAGCGGAATTCCAATCGCAGCGTGAAGTCGGACGGCTCGCCACCGCGCCAGATCAGCCAGTTTTTGTCCTTCGCCTTGCCCGTGCACCAGATCTCACCGTCGCGCACCTCCCAGCAGCCCGGTTCGCCGTCCCAACCGCTCAAATCCGCGCCGTTGAAGATCGGCGTGAAACCCGTCTCCTCCGCCTGCGCCGCGATCCGCCGCAGGTTCGTGTGGCAGGTCACCGTCGCCTGCACCGGATCATAACCCTCCGCTTTCGACACCTGCGAACTCACCTCCGCGCACACCTCACCCCGATACCCCCCTTCGAGGAACTGCTTCAAAATCGCCGCATGCGGAATCGCCGCCGTCTCGCCCGGCAGCGCAAACTGCACCTTGCCGTCGCGCTGCACCGCATCCTTCATCACCACATAACTCGTGTGCGGCAGCGCAATCCGGACCATCTCCTCAAAAGGCAAATCACGATAGGCGAAGTGGCTGTAGTCAAACACCAAGCCCAGCGTCCCGCTCGCATTCAATTGCTCGATCAACCAAATCGCCTGCTGCGGCAGATCCATGGCATGACTGCGATGCGGCTTGATCGCCAGCCGCACCCCCGCCTGCTTCGCCAGTTCCACCCAAGGACCGAGAGTGTCGCGAAACAAAGCCTTCTTCTCCTCCCATTTCCCGCCGCCCAGCACCGTCTGAATCAACGGCTGTTCTTCGGTGGAAAGATCCCGCGCCAGCTCCAGCATCTGTTTCACCCACTCCGTGTTCTCCGCCTGCTTCGCCGCATCGGGAAACGGCAACCCCATCAGCGCGCCAAACTTCAAACCCAAATCCCCCATCTGCTTCCGCGCCGCCACCCGCTGCGGCTTCGCCAGTTGGTCCGGAGCCCCGTGATACCCCGGCATCGAGGCAATCTCGATCGAATCAAACCCCGTCTCCGCCACCAAACGAATCGCATCTGAAAGCGAATACCCCGGCAGCGCATAAGTCCCCATGCCAATCGCGGGAGAACCACCGGCCGCCGCCGCCCCCTGCCCCCGCAGCAACCCCGCCAGCGAAGCGCCAACGGTCGTTTGAATCCAAGTGCGTCGGGTGAACCCAGGGTTTGAAATGCTCATGAAGATGGCAACGCAGCGAAACCGACTTCATTTTCGAGAAGATGCAAAAGGAAGAACGGCAAGCGCCCCTACGTGCGTAGGGCGACCGAAACATCTCCAAGAGTGATCGCTAAAAGGCGTAAGCCGCAGCAACTCTCGCCACGTCGTGGACGTCCGGCATTCATGATCGTCATTCCACTCCCATGAACACACGGAACGGGAATGCAGCACTCGCGTACCTAGGGTAGTCAATGAGCAACCAATCCGTGAGATTCCATCTGGAGGGTCTTGCATTTAAGAAGATGTGGAGTCCAGTTCCAAACTGAAGCGATGGCCCCCAAACGTTCCTCTACACCCGCCGCCCCCACAACCCATCTCGGCTTCGAGACCAAGCACTGGATCGTCTTCGACAAACAGGTGAAGCCACTTTCCCAGCATGCCCCAGCGAAACTCCAAGAATCCCACACCCTCGCCGCCCTGCGCGACACGCTGCTGCCGAAGCTGCTGAGCGGGGAACTCCCAACTGAACAATTCCAAAATCCATGAAACCATACTCACGTTCCATCTTTGATCTTTTCGACGGTAAGCGCCGTTACGAGGTGCCTCTCTTCCAACGTCAATACGTCTGGAATCTCGAAGACCACTGGGAGCCGTTGTGGGAGGACATTGAGAGAAAGTTTGTGCAGCGGCTCAATGGCGCTGCCTCAACTCCACACTTCCTTGGCGCGATGGTCCTCGACCAGCGACGCGTTTACGGGAATGCAGTTCCAGTTCAACTCGTGATCGATGGCCAGCAAAGGCTGACGACTTTTCAGATTTTCCTGTCGGCTTTTCGGGACGTGTGCGCGGCCGAGGGGCAGCAGGCATACGCGGAAGAGTGCGCCAGGTATCTTCAGAACACCGGCATCATGGAAAACGAGAAGGTCGAGAAATACAAACTCTGGCCGACCAACCTAGACCGGAAGCAGTTCACTGACGTGATTGATTCGGCATCGAAAGATGAACTCAACAAGCGCCATCCAATCGTTCGGAGAAAGTATCAGCGAAAGGACGATCCGCGTCCAAAGATGATCGAATGCTACTTCTTTTTCTACGGGCAGCTTCTGGCCTTCATGAAGAGCGAGGAGCACTCGCAGCCACTTCCGGAAAGAGTGGCTACCATGCACGAGGCGCTGCGTGGCGCTTTGCAGGTCGTCACTGTTGAGCTGGAGGGGGACGACGACCCTCAGGTGATTTTTGAAACCCTGAACGCGAGGGGTGAGCCTCTCTTGCCCTCCGACCTACTTCGCAACTTTATCTTCCTCCGTGCCGCTCAGAAAAACGAATCGCAAGAGGAGCTCTACGCCGAATTTTGGCTCCCGTTCGACGATGAGTTTTGGCGAGCGTTGGAGAAGCAAGGAAGACTCCTGCGACCGCGCTCAGATATTTTTCTCCAGCATTACCTGACTCTCCACCGGAGGCAGGAAATCCTAATTTCGCACCTCTACAACGAATATAAGGATTGGATCAAAGCCTCGAATCCATTCCCCACCGTGAAAGGGGAGTTGGAGAATCTGAGCAAATACAGAACATGCTTCCGTGAGTTGGTTCAGCCTGACCCCAACACGCCGATTGGCCGCTTTTCTGCGTTCTTGCGCATTTTTGACCTGAGCACCGTGTATCCTCTGGTGCTTGGGATGATGGGCGCTGGGCTCCCCGACGACGAACTCGTCGGGATGCTGGAAGACCTTGAGTCCTACATCTTCCGCCGTGCTGTTTGTGACCTCGGAACCAAGAACTACAACCGCTTCTTCCTGACGGTGCTCGGCAAGCTGGCGAAGGCGCAATTCAACCGTCAAAATCTGAGGGCAGCGCTTGTTGAACAAAAGGGCGACAGCGTCCTGTGGCCGGATGACGCCCGATTCAAGCAAGCGTGGCTGGCGAAGCCCGCGTATAACTCCGTTGGTTCAGGCCGCGTTCAGTATGCACTCCGCGAGATCGAAAGGCGTCTGCATCAGCCTCGTGCCGAGCGAATCGAGATACTTTCGGCACTCACTGTCGAGCATGTCATGCCGGATGAGTGGATTGAGCAGTGGCCGTTTGCGAATGGGAATCGTGGGGTTACATGGCTTGAGCAGTTCGATAAATCCCGCAGTCCTGAAGATGTGGAGGCCACGGCTAAACGTGATCGCGCAAAGCATACGTTCGGAAACTTGACGCTGCTGACACAGCCACTCAACAGCTCGGTGTCCAACTCTGCCTTCTTGATCAAAAAGCCGGAGATATTGAAAAACTCCGCATTGGCGTTGAACCGGTATTTCCAAGACAAAGAAAATTGGGATGAAGCTTCAATAGCGGCGCGCGGTGAAGAGTTGTTTGCTCACGCGGCGGCGAAATGGCCCTATCCAGCGGCAGTGGCAGCGCAGTAGAATTTCATGAGCCTCACCGAATCCATCGTCGAAGACGCCGCCCTGACGTGGTTCGGGGAGCTGGGC
>JAGRPD010000069.1 GCA_020439875.1 Verrucomicrobiales bacterium | reverse complement strand
CGCCGTGACCAATGGAACCTGCGCCGCAGCTCTTCGCAGCGTTTTGACATAACCTAACAACGGCGGAGCATTCCACTTTTCCAAACCTGAAATCATCGGATGCGGCTCCGCCACTTGCGCCTCGAACGGCTCCTCACGGATCAAGTTGGACGTGTGCATCAGCGTGTCCTGCGTGAAAATCCGCGTGATTCCCGCCGCATCCAAGGTGGAGTACGCCTGCCCCCCACCAGCCGACGCCATCGCCTGCAACAGCGCCACGTGCGACCCCTCACCGATGGCCACGGTGGAAATCGTCATGCCCTCTGCCCGACACAGCGAAGCCAGATTTTCATAACCACTGCCCGCCGTCTGTCCATCGGTGAGCACAATGATGTGTTTCACCCGCGCCTTCACTCGCCCCAGTGCTTCCCGCGCCATTTGCAAGGCGGGCTCCAAGTTGGTACCCCCTCCCGCACTCAGCGTGGCGATCTGGCCCGCCACCGCCGCTTTCGAAGTGAGCCGCGTCATCGGCACCACCACCTTTCCCTCCGAATCAAAAGCAAACACACCCAGGTAGTCCATGCGATCCAGCACCTCCGCCGTGGCCATCGCCGCACTCTTCGCGGTCTCCAGCTTCTCTCCCGCCATCGAGCCGGATCGATCAATCACCAACGCCACCGCCGCACTCTGTTTTTCCTCCTCATCCGGGGCCCGCAGCCGCACCGGCAGCATCTCCTCCACCGGTGTCTGAAAATAGCCGCCCACACCAAAAGTCTGACTGTCTCCCAACATCAGCAACCCACCACCCAGTCGATCGACATAATCTCGCAACAGCTTCATCCATTCCTCTCCCAAACGATGCGCCGGCACGGCTGCGAGGATCACCCCATCGTAGGCCGCCAGCTGATCCATGGTGCGTGGAGCCCGCTCGGGAGTCACCGTTTCCACCTGCACTTCCTCCGCCGCCATCGCCCGCTGTAGGCCTGCCACCGAGTCTGAATCCAGCGTCACCGCCAGCCACCGCAGCCGCCCCTGCACATCCACCAGCGCCAGTCCCTCATTGTTTTGCGGCAGCTCATCCGCACCCGTCGGCTCCGCCACCAGTCGAAAAGCCCGCAGCCCACGCCCCGATGGCGTCCGCTCAAAATGCACCGTCTGCGAGGCACCAGCGGGCAGCTCCAGCACCCGTGACTCCACCTCCAGGCCATCCTCAAACAATCGCAACCTCACCACCTCCGCCCCCGTGCTCCGCAGCTCTGCCTGGAGATCCACCGAAGCTCCCTCCCGCACCTGCGTCCGCGCCGCTGAAAAAGCCGCCACCCTCACATCCGGCCGTGGCTCTCCCGCCACCGCCAGCGCATGCACCAAAATCCCATCCGCAGCCAGATCCCGCGCCACCCGATCCATCTCTCCGCGCGTCGGCGTGCCATCACCCAGCACCACCACATTCTTCCCACTTCCGGGCGGAAACAGAGCGCTGGCAAAACGCAGCGCCTCGGCGTAGTCCGAGTCCGCTCCGTGTTCGATTTGCCAAGCCCGCGCCAAGTTCATCGCATCGTCCTCTGGTCGCCAAAGCGTCGGTTGCGCACCCAGGGCCACGGTAAAGACCTCCGACGTACTCGGCAGCCCCTCACGAAGATCCCGTTCCGCATTCAGCACCCGTTCCAGACCATCCTGGCCCATGGACTGGCTGAGATCCATCACCAGTCCCACGGCCTGCCGCGAGGAGTGCGTCTCCACCACAGGCCCCGCCAGCGCCGCGACCACCGCCAGCACCGCCAGCGACCGCACCAGCAGCAGCAGCTTGCGCCGCCGCACCGGCATGGCATGCACAGATTTCTGATCCACCCAGACCAGCAGCAGCACCAGCACCGGGCCGAGAGGGAGCCAGAGCGGTGCCTGCCAGTCCATGATAAAGAGGGGCGGGAGCCTCAACTCCGCAGCTCAATCACACGCGGATCTCTTCCCCCGTGCTCGCATCCGCCAGCATCACCTGCTCCCGATGAAAGGCTGGATCTCCCCGGAAGGTCAGACGCGCCCCATAGCGGCGCTCGATCTCCACCAGCCGCTCTCCATCCTCCGAGCGCAGGCGATTGAGCACCTCGGGATGCACCACCACCAGCAGGCTCTTCTCATCATCCCGCCCACGTCCCAGCACGGAGCCGAGTCGGCGCTGCAGCTCCACACTCATCGTCAATGGCGTCTTCACCTGACCATGCCCCTTGCAATACGGGCAGGGCTCCATCGTCGTCGTATCCAGGCTCTCGTTGAGCCGCTGGCGCGTCATTTCCATCAGACCAAACTGGGAAATCGGCAGCACCTGCGTCTTCGCCTTGTCTCGCTTCACACGATCCATCATCGCGCGATACACCGCCTGCTGATCCTTGCGGTGCCGCATGTCGATGAAGTCCACCACGATCAATCCCCCCATGTTGCGCAGACGCAGTTGCCGCGCCACCTCCTCCGCTGCCTCCATGTTGGTCTGCAGCAGCACCTTATCCACATCCTTACCCCCCCCTTTGTTGCGCCCCGTGTTGACGTCGATCGCCACCAGCGCCTCCGTCTGATCGATCACAATGTAGCCACCACACGGCAACCACACCTGACGGAAAAAGGCGTTGTCGATCTGCTTCTGAATGCCGTAGTGCTCAAAAATCGCGAGGCCATTCGAAAAATGCGTGATGCGCCGACGCGCCCGCCGCGAGATCTGCGCCGCGAGATCCTGCATCCGCGTCACCGTCGGCAGGTCATCGCAGACCACCTCATCCACTTCTTCCGTGAGGAAATCGCGCACCGTGCGCTCCAGCACGTCGGGCTCTTGGAAACAACACACCGGAGCCGGCTGGCCGTCCCGTTTCTCCACGATCTCTTGCCACTGATCCACCAGGATTTTCAAATCCCGCAGGATATGCCCCTTGCGTTTGCCGGAGGCCTCGGTCCGCATGATCAGGCCCATGTCCTCCGCCAGATTCACCTTCTCCACGATGCCCCGCAGCCGCGCCCGCTCCTTCGGATCCTCCACCTTGCGAGAAATGCCAAACTGATCGTTGAGCGGCATCAGTACCAGCAGGCGACCCGGCAGCGAGATGTTCGTCGTCACCCGCGGGCCTTTGTTGCCGATGGGTCCCTTCGTCACTTGGACCATGATCTCTGAACCCACTGGATACAGCGACGGAATGTCCTGAGATTGGATCCGCTTTTTCTTCTTCGATCCGCCGCGATTGACCTCTTCCATGCCAGAGTCCAGCGCCGCCGGGATCGCATCCCAGAAATGCAGGAACGCGTTTTTCTCCATCCCGATATCGACAAACATCGCCTTCAATCCGGGTTCGATGTTTTTGACTTTGCCTTTGAAGATGCTCCCCACAATGCTGCGGGTGCCCGTGCGCTGGATGTTGTACTCTTCCAGGACACCGTTTTCCATCAGCGCCACGCGAGTCTCCAGACTCTCGCAGTTGATGACGATCCGGGTTCCTTTCTTGATGTCTTTCTTTCCAGTGATGAATTCTTTAATTTTCTTAAACATGAGGGTTGGCAAGTTGCCTGGGTGATTCGTTCAAAACCGGCCAGCGAAGACTGGACGCGGCATCATCTCGCTGATTTATCGAAATATCCGGCGAAGAAGCGAGGGGCGGCGTTCCGGTTTTTTCCCGGACTCCTCCTGACTCGATGGCGACTCCGCAGCATCGCCATCGAACATCGGAGCCCGCCGCGCACTCTGCACCGGGATTGCTTTCGGGATGTTTCGGGGAGCATCCGTCTCCACGGAACCGGCTGCATCCGCTTCATCCCGCAGCGTCGGAGAGGCCACCGGGCGCGCATCGATCACGTCGTCCATCGCCTCCCGTACCGGCCCACCGAGATCGGGGTCATCATCGGTCGCAGCCAGCAGCAGCGGTCCATCCTCGTAGCTGACCGCTTCGATTTGATTCATATGCCCCTTGGACTCCTCCACCGGAGCCAGAGCCACTTGGTATCCATTGTCGAGAGCTAAGCTCTGCTCCATGATGCGCTTCGCCACCGGGCCCGCGCATCCCCCGCCCGATTTGCCACCCTGGACCAGCACGCAGATCGCCAATTTCGGTGTCTCATACGGCGCAAAGGTGATGAACCAAGTGTGGTTATCCTTTTTCTTCACACCCTTGTCCATCCGCCAAAACTGCGCGGTTCCCGTTTTCCCCGCCACCTCAATGCCATCGATCTTCGCGGCCTTCGCTGTGCCACCTGATGCATTGACCACCTTCCACATGCCCTTGCGGATCATTTCAATCTCCTGTGGATTAAGGCCTTCCTCCCCGAGGTTCGATCGCAGGTCCGGCGGATTGTCCAAAACCAGCTCATCGCCATCCTTCACCTGCTTCAGCAAATGCGGGCGGTAGGACATGCCTCGATTGGCCACCGTCGCCACCACAGAGGCCATCTGCAATGGCGTTGCAAGCACCATGCCCTGGCCGATCGAGGTGTTCGCGGTGTAACCGCTACTCCAGCGTTCCTTGGGGTGATTCAATCGCAGCCACGAGGGATTCGGCAGCACGCCGGGATCTTCATCCTCCAGCTCGATCCCCGTCTTTTCCCCTACCCCGAGCAGCTGTCCCACCCGCGTGATGTTGTTGATGCCCGCCGCATTGCCGTACTGATAAAAGAAGCAGTTGCAAGAGCGCATGATGGCATCGCTCACATCCAGGGAGCCGTGAGAGCCTCCCTTGTCTGCAATCCAGCACTTCATGTAGTTGTTGCCATAGGTCACCCCGCCCGCGCAGTTGAAGTGCCGCATCTGAATGTCCGCCAGGCATCCGGCAAAGGCGATCGGGATCTTGAAGGTCGATCCAGGCGCATAGGGTTTTACGGCGCGATTGAAGAGCGGATTGGCCGGGTTATCCAAATACTCCGCATACTCCGCAGTCGAGATTTTGGGAATGAATCGATTGGGATCATACGAAGGCACCGAGGCCAACGCCAGCACCTCTCCCGAATACGGGTCCACCACCACCGCCGCACCTCGGCCCACACCGCCCTCTCGCAACGCCCGTTCCGCGATGTACTGGATGCGGGCATCAATCGTCAGATAGACATCATTGCCCTTGCGCGGCTCCTGATAGCTCACCTCACCCACCAGCCGTCCACGCTCGTCTTTCTTCATCGTCCTGACCCCAGGTTTACCCCGCAAATAATCATCGAAGCTCTTTTCCACTCCAGCACCACCGTAGTCATCCGGCAGGAAGTAATCCCACTCCGCCCGCTCCTCCGACGAGACGCGCTGATCCTCCGCCAACCGCACGTAGCCCAGCAGGTGACACGCGAGCGACGCCCACGGGTACTCCCGCACCCCACGCTCCGCCACCGTCACGCCTGGCAGGGCTAGGTTGTGCTCCGCAAAACGGCTAAACTCGGCAAAGGTCAAGTCATCCCGATACACCCAAGGCACCACGCCCTTGAACGTGCGGTAATGGATCTGCATCGCCTCGCCCTTGAAGTTCTTCACCAACCCCATCTCCTCCAAACGCGGCAAAATCACCTCCTTGAAGATTTTCACCACGTCTTCCTCATTCCGTTGACGCTGCATCCCGCGATCCGTGAAATTCACCGTCACCTTGGCGACCTCCGCCATCTCTCCCCGCTGCACCCGGCGGTTGTATTCCTTCATCATCTCTTCGAGATTGATCCGCACCTCGAAGATGGCGCGATTCGTCGCCAGCGTGATTCCATTGCGGTCCTTGATCTCTCCCCGCACGCCAGGGATCCGAGCCTTCAGCTCCGAACCGACCCGAATTTTTTTCACAAACTCCGCGTGACGCTCGATCTGCAACTCCCACAACCGATAGGTGAGCAGTGAAAACGCTCCCAGCATCAGCAGGGAGAGCAAATAAAGTCGGAGGCGATATTTAACGACCATTGAAGTTATAACGCAGCCCGTCGTAACGGATTTCGAACTGGGTGAGCCTCGCCAAAGTATGCAGCAGCAAAAACAGCAAGGGAGCCACCAGCATGGCCAGCAGCGTATCGGTAAAAGCCTTGGACCACAAGGCCTGGGAGAACGCAACGCTGCCCCTTAGGAAAGTCATCAGCAGATATTGCACCGCCAACCACAAAAAAACCGAAACCCCCACCATCAGCACTGGCAGTTCCAAGCGCCCCCGCTTAAACAGCGGACGGATGCCCTGCATCAGCGCTCCCATCACTCCAAAAAGCACGATGGAGATGCCAAAACTCAGATCCCCGCCCGCCAGCGCCATTTGATCCACCGCATCCGGGCTCAGCAGGCCCGCATCCATCTGCACCCGATCAGCCGCCAACGGCAAAAATCGCGCATCCCAAATGAATCCCGTCACAAACGCCATCAACAGCATCATCGGAAACGACGTCGCAGCCGAGGCCGTCAGAAAAAACACTACTGGCAGGAACAGCGAGGCATAATGCGCGATGCTGACCGCAGGAATGAACTCCTGAAGAACGAAGCTCAGCAGCAGCAGGAGAAGAACCAGCGCATTGAAGATCATAACGCCGGATTATTGGGAGTCCACCTCAGCAGCTGGTGCTGGCGTCGCCACCTCATTCGTCTTCTCCTCTACCCCCTCGGCAGGCGGCACGGGGGCAGCCGTCTGCACCACTTCCTGCATCGCCACCACAAAGACATACTCCAAATTGGAAAAATCCACCGCCGGTTCCACGATCGCCTCTCCAGAAAGATCCTGATTCATGAACATCTTCACGCGACCGAGCAGCAAGTTGGCGGGAAAGACACCACCTTCTCCCGAGGAATAAACGTTCGCACCAATCGAAATTGGTGCATTGCGACTCAAAAAACGCAGCCGCAGATTCGGCCGCATGTCCAGCCCCGCCCGTTCCCCAGAGAGGATGCCCTGCTCCAGCGTACCCTCCACCTTGGCCGACACCCGGCACATCTCATCCGTCAGCAAAATCACCTCCGCCAGGTGCGGGGCCAGCTTGCCGGTCTTGCCCACCAAGCCTTGATCCGTGATCACCGGACTGTCCGTGCCAATGCCATCCAGCACGCCTTTGTCGATCAGCAAAGTATTCCACCAAGTGGAGGACGACCGCTTCACCACCCGCGCGGGAGTGATTTGAAAGGGAGACGCCCGTTTGAAACCCACCACCTCTCGCAACTGATTGTTTTCATCAATCAGCTCATTGTACTTCTGCGCCACGATCCGCAGACGCTGCACCTCAATGCGCAGTTGCTCATTGTTGCGCGCCACCTCCACCGGATCCAGCTCCGGCGTCGCCGCCGCGTTCACCAGATGATCCACCCCCGAACTGGAGTGAATGAAGGGTGAAAACAGCTCCAGCACGCGCTGCTGAATGCGCAGCGTGGTCGGCGTGTTGAGGGTGAAAACCGCCACCACACCGCACACAAACAAGACCAGAGCCAGCAGGTTGAACTTTCTCATCGCAAGGAATTCCCGTTAAAGCCGGACCTCTGCACGGTTTGACCCATCAAACCGTGCCGTGACGCCTGGCTAGACTTCCGTGGTGCTGACCTTCCGCAGAAACTCCAACTCGCTCAACACTCGACCCGTGCCCTCACCCACGGCACTCAGCGGATCCTCCGCCACATGCACCGGCAGTGCTGTCTCTTCCTGCAGCAGCTTGTCCAACCCGCGCAGCAGCGCCCCCCCACCCGCCAGCATGATGCCGCGATCAACGAGGTCTGCCGACAGCTCCGGCGGGCAACGCTCCAGCGTTGTGCGCACCGCATCAATGATCGAATTGAGCGGCTCCAACATGGCCTCCCTCACTTCCTGACTGGTGATCACGATCGTCTTCGGCAGGCCCGCCACCATGTCCCGGCCCTTCACCTCCATCGTGGTCTCTTTGCCCAGCGGAAACGCCGAACCGGTGCGCAGCTTGATCTCCTCCGCCGTGCGCTCCCCGATCATCAGGTTGTACGCCCGTTTCATGTAGTTGATGATCGCCTCATCCAGCTCATCACCCGCCACCCGCACGCTGCGGCTATAAACAATACCGGACAGAGAAATGATCGCCACCTCCGTGGTTCCCCCACCGATATCCACAATCATGTTGCCCGAGGCCTCCTGCACCGGCAGGCCCACCCCGATCGCCGCCGCCATCGGTTCTTCGATCAGATAGACCTCCCGCGCTCCCGCCTGTTCCGCGCTCTCTTTCACCGCACGCTTTTCCACCTCCGTAATCCCTGAAGGCACAGCCACCACCACCCGCGGCCCACGCATCGCCCGGCGATTGTTGTGAACCTTGCGAATGAAGTGCCGCAACATCGCCTCCGTCACGCGAAAATCAGCGATGACTCCATCCTTCAGCGGACGGATCGCCGTGATGCCTCCTGGGGTCCTACCCAGCATCCGCTTCGCATCATCCCCCACCGCCACCACCTCGTTTGTGCCGGATTTAACCGCAACAACGGAGGGCTCGCGGAGCACGATGCCATGATCCTTCACATAGACGAGAGTATTGGCGGTACCGAGGTCGATACCGATATCTTTGGTGCCAAATCCAAAAAGCCTGCCAAACATGATAAAAAAGAAAAAAGGTGAGAAATTGAAAGGGTGACGCCACTGAGAGGGGTCGGAGCAGGGGGCATTCTGACATCTTTAAAAAACACGGAAAGTTGCTCCAACCACAAAATTCAGGCGTTCCACATGCTAGGAGCCCATATAGTGGCGTCAAGAAAAGTTTCAAAATGTTCCACACTCCCCGCCACCCTCCTCTCTGACCTCCGATCCACCCCACGGAGCGCCCCCTCAGACCCGCCGCACGCCTCCCTCCGCCACCTCCCAGCGCACCCAGTCGCCCCCCTCCTGCTCCAGCCAATCCAGATGCGTCGTGGTCACGATTTTTTGCGCCCCCGCTGGCAGGCACTCCAGCAGCGCGCGGCGGCGCTCTCGGTCCAGCTCCCCAAAGACATCATCCAGCAGCAGCAACGGCGGTCGGCCACGCTCTTCCTCCAACAGCCGTGCCTGCGCCAAACGCAACGCCAGCGCTAGCGTCCTCTGCTGCCCCTCGGATGCAAACCGGGTGGCATCCTTCCCATCCAACTCAATCCCCACATCATCCCGATGCGGCCCACATACCGTGACCCGTTGTCGCTGCTCCTCCTCACGCCTCTGCGCCAACTCATCCGCCAGATTTTCCTCCTCAAACCCCGCCCGATAAGCGGCCGCAATTGGCGCACTCGTCTGACTGACACGCTCGTGAAAAGCGAACATCGGCTCCGCCATCCTCTCCAACAACTGAGTCCGCCGCTGCCTCAGCACCCTCGCCCGCTCCGCCAGCACCCGGGCAAACGCATCCGCCTGAGCCCAGTCGATCCGTGCATCCCGTTTCAATACCTGATTGCGCCCCCGCAGCGCCCGCTCATATCCGCGCAGGGCCGCCAAATAATCCGGATAGATCTGACTCGCCGTGAAATCTAACAACCGACGCCGATGCTCCGCACCACCCCGCAGCATCCGCATGTCACCGTGGTCCATCCACACCACTAGACCACTGCGACTCAGGTAGTCCCCAGGACGCTGACACACCACCTCATCCACCGCCAAACGCCGCGCAGAAGCAGCCACCGCACAGCGCAGTCGCTGCCCACCCATCGCTCCCTCCACCACCGCCGTGCTCGTCCCCAGACGGATCCAATCCTTCCGGGTCGTGGTCCGCGGACTTTGCAAACGCAGCAAAACACAAGCCGCCTCCAGCAGCGATGTCTTGCCCTGGCCGTTGCGCCCCGTCAGCAGCGTCATCGGCCCAGCAAACTCCAGCCCCACCTCCGCAAAGCATCGAAAATCCCGCAACTGCAACTGCTCCAACATCGCTGGCATCCATGACGCGAAACACGATCCGCACAAGTCGAAACAGTGCCGGTTCACCCACATAATTCCAATAATACAATTAGTTTTTGATGAACAAATCTCTTTTTTCTTTGGTCTCACCAAACAACAGCACCTCTCATCATGAACACCATGACTCCCAAAAACCCCTGGGGAGTAATGCACCCTCCAGCCTCCGAACTCCCCCTCATCGGTCTCGCCCTCTCGGGCGGTGGTGCTCGCGGTCTCGCCCACGTCGGTGTCCTCGAGGTCTTCGAGCAAGAAGGCATCCCCATCCACGCTGTAGCGGGTTGCAGCATGGGTGCCTACACCGGTTCTCTCTGGGCCGCCGGCCTGCCCGCCAGCACGCTGATTGAACGCGCCCAAGAAATCCCCGACCGCCGCGCCCTGCGCAGGCTGCTCGATTTCGACTACCCTTTCACCCGCGGCTTGCTGAAAGGCGACCGCCTCCGCAAGCACCTAGAACGCGATCTCGGCGACTTGACCTTTGCCGATCTCCCCACCGCCCTGCTCGTCGTCGCCACCGATCTCGACGCGCTCGATTGTCACGTCTTTCACGAGGGTCCCGTCGCCCCCGCAGTGCACGCCAGCGCCGCCATTCCCGGCGTCTGTGTGCCGGTGACTCTCAAGGGTCACCGCTACACCGACGGCGGTGCCACCGCTCCCCTTCCCGTCACGCCCTTGCGTCAATGCCTGCGGGTGGATCGCGTCATCGCGGTCAACGTCATGCCTCCGCCCGAAGACTTCGCGGCGCAGCGAGACACTAGCTTCGCCAATCGTGGTCCCCGCTGGCTACAGCCTCTCAACTTGATGGCGGAAGGCCGCGTGTTGGACACCTTCTCCCGCGCCTTGATGTCTGCCCAATTGAAGATCATCAGTCAGGAAGCCGCCCGCGCCGATGTGCTCATCCAACCCCGATTTGAGAGCAGCTGCTGGCATGATTTTGAAAATCATGCCGCCTACATCGAGGCAGGCCGACAAGCCGCCCGCCGCGCGCTACCCGAACTGCTCGAGCTAACACGCCCGCTTCATCCGCCCGCTCGGGGTGAAAACCGAGACAACCGAAAACACCATGAAACTCAAGTCCAACGCTCCCGCGTGGGACACCACGCCGCCTGAGATTTGGTCCCGCTGGCAAATGCGCCAGCTACGCCACGATCTAACGCACCGCATTCTTCCCTACAACGCGCACTATCGTCGCCTTTTTGAGGAAGCCGACCTCAACCCGTTGGATTTGCGAACGCCAGCGGACCTCAAGCACCTTCCTTTTACCAGCAAAGCCGATCTCAACGGTGCCGCTGACGGCCCCCGCGAGTTTGTCCTCATCCCCGATGAAGCGCGCATCAAACGAGAACCCGGCGTCATCCTTCATGCTCTGTTGCACGGCCCCACAGCCGCGCGCCATCGCATTGAGGACGAGTTCCGCCCGCTGTTGATGACCAGCACCACCGGCCGCTCCGCTGAGCCCGTTCCCTTCCTTTTCACTCGGCAGGATTTGCATCGCCTCGACCTCGCTGGACACCGCATCATGGAGCTGGGAGGCAGCCGACCTGACTGGCGGCACGCCAATCTTTTCCCCTTTGCCCCCCACCTCGCTTTTTGGCAGACGCACCACGCCGGCATGGCCTTTGGAGCCTTCATGGTCAGCACCGGCGGAGGCAAAACCCTCGGCACGGATGGCAATCTCCGTTTGTTAGAAAAGGTCCGTCCCGAGATCCTCATCGGCATGCCCACCTTCATCTATCATGTGCTCCGCCAAGCCGTGGACGAAGGGCGTCATTGGCCACAACTGCAACGCATCGTACTCGGCGGTGAAAAGGTCGCCACCGGCTTGCGGGCTCGTTTGCTGGATCTCGCCAGCCACCTCGGCAGTCCAGCCGCCAGCGTCATCAGTACCTACGGCTTTACCGAGGCCAAAATGGCCTTTCCCGAGTGCGTTGTCGAACCCGGCAGCGACGCCAGCGGCTACCATCTCTATCCCGACCTGGGCCTCTTCGAGATCGTCCATCCCGAAACTGGCGATCCCGTCCCCGAAGGCACCCCCGGGGAGATCGTCTTCACGCCCCTCCATGCGCGCGGCACTGTGGTGCTGCGCTACCGCACGGGTGACATCGCTGGCGGCGGCATCACCTGGGACGCCTGCCCGCATTGTGGCCGCACTTGCCCCCGCCTGCATGGCCCCATCTCGCGCGTCAGCGACATCCGCGCCCTCAGTTTGGACAAGGTCAAAGGTACGCTGGTGAACTTCAACGTTCTGGAGCATTTGCTCGACGACCTGCTCGGTGTCGCGGCTTGGCAAATCGAACTTTGCAAACGCAACGACGACCCCAATGACGTGGATGAAATCGTCGTCCGCATTTGTCCTGAGTCGGGCATCGACACCTCACGATTGGAACAGCGCGTCCGCGCTCGCTTCGCCGAAGGCACGGAGGTGGCACCCAACGCAGTCACTTTTCATGACCTCGCCGACTTGCGAGATCGTCTCGGGGTCGGCCGCCTGTTGAAAGAGGAAAAAATCCTCGACCGCCGAGTTAGCTCCGGCACCGCAGTCACCACCCTTCACCCCTCCACATCATGAAACGTCTCTGCATTCTCGACGGCTGCCGCACCCCCTTCGCCCGAGTCGGCACGACTCTGGCAGAATGGAGCGCCGTGGACCTGGGTCGCCAAGTTTCTCAAGGCCTCCTCACCCGCACCGGGCTCGATCCTGAACTCATTGACGAAACCATTTTCGGCTGCGTCGGTCAGCCTGCCGATGCCCAAAACATCGCTCGGGTCATCGCCCTCCGCGCTGGCATTCCTCAGAGCAAACCCGCCCTCACCGTACATCGCAACTGCGCTTCCGGGCTGGAAGCAGTGCTCGATGCCCACTGCCGCATCCAGGCGGAGCGCGGATCGATCTATCTCGTCGGCGGTACGGAGAGCATGTCCTCCATGCCCTTCTATTTCCCCACCAGCATCGCCCCCAAACTCTCTCACCTCATGCGGGCCAAACACCCCGGTCCTCGCCTGCATGCTGCGGCGGCCTTCCGTCCCGCCGACTTCGCACCCATTCCCGGCTTGAAGCTCGGCCTCACCGATCCCTACACAGCCCTCAACATGGGCCAAACTGCCGAAATTTTGGCACGTGAATATAACATCTCTCGCCAGGCTCAAGACGCCTGGGCTGCATGCTCCCATCGCCGCGCCGCCGCAGCATCCAGCACGCTGCATGCCGAGGAGGTCTTGCCGCTCTTCACACCCGACGGCCAAGTGATTCGTGAGGACAATGGCATTCGCACCGATTCCACGCCCGAACGATTGGCCCGGTTGAAACCCGTGTTTGATCCCCGCTACGGCAGCGTCACCGCAGGCAACAGTTCCCAAATCACCGATGGAGCCGTCGCCCTCATCGTCGGCAGCGAAGAAGCCGCCGCCCAGTTCGGGTGGAGCCCGTTGGGATGGTTGGTCGATTCTGTAACCGTCGGCTGCGATCCCGCCCGCATGGGGCTCGGACCCGCCCTCGCCATTGATGCCCTCCTTCACCGTCACCGACTCTCGCTCGATGACATTGACATCATCGAAATCAATGAAGCCTTCGCGGCCCAAGTCCTCGCCGTTCTTCGCGCCCTGAGCGATCCCATCGCCGCTCGCCGCGCTGGCCTTGAGAGCCCACTCGGAGAGATCGAACCCAGCCGCCTCAATGCGGCGGGTGGAGCCATCGCCCTCGGTCATCCCGTCGGAGCCACCGGAGCCCGCCTCGTCCTCACCGCCCTGCGTCAGCTGCGCGCCCGAGGCGGAGGCCGAGCCCTGGTCTCCCTCTGCATCGGCGGCGGCCAAGGCGTCGCCGCTTTGCTCGAGTCCACCTAACATCCCTTCTCACCTCACTCTCTCAATTGTCATGAAAACGATCACCGCAACGTCTCGGCCCGTCGATACCCCGGCAGCTCCCCCAGCCCCTCCCGCCTGGTCCCGTCACGTGGATGAAGCAGGCCTCTGCTGGCTCACCTTTGATCAACCCGGCTCGCGCGTGAACCTTTGGTCACCCACCACCTTGCGCGGCTTCGCATCGGAGCTGGATGCCATCGCCAGCGATGCCACCATCCACGCCCTCATTTTGCGCAGCGGAAAACCCGATCACTTCATCGCCGGGGCCGATTTGAAACAACTCCGCACCCTCCCACCCGAAGCACTCGCCGAATTGATCCGCCTCGGCCAGGACACCTTTGAAAAGCTCGCCCACCTGCCCTTGCCCACAGTTGCCCTCATTCATGGAGCCTGCGCGGGCGGCGGTTTCGAGATGGCCTTGGCCTGTGATTGGCGGCTTGCCAGTGATCATGCCAGCACCCGCATCGGTTTGCCCGAGGTTCAGTTAGGTTTGCTCCCCGGCTGGGGCGGCACCGTCCGTCTGCCACGTGTGATTGGCCTCCGCCGTGCTCTAACAACCATCCTCGGCGGCAAACTCCACCCAGCCCTTGCTGCCCGGAATCTAGGTCTCGTCGATGAAGTCGCCCCTACCGAGGTCCTAGAGGATCTCGCACTTCGCTACGCAGGCAAGCACCCGCCCCAGCCGCGCCGCCCCTGGGACACCCTGCCCCTCATCTCCAACCTCCTTCTCGCCGTCACTCGTCGGCGCGTGATGAAGCAAACACGCGGCCTCTACCCCGCTCCGCTCAAAGTGCTCGACGTGATGGCTCACACCCTGCATCAAGATCCCCAAACCGCCTTGGCCACCGAACGCGCGGGCATCCTGGATCTCGCTACCACGCCGGAGGCTCAACATTTGATCGATCTCTTTTTCCGCCGAGAAAGCGCCGCCAAACAGCCATCCAGCGACGCCGAACCTCATCCCATTTCTGATGTCGTCGTGATCGGCGCGGGCGTGATGGGAGCTGGCATCGCTCAAACCGCTGGCGTGCGGGGTCGCCGAGTCCTGCTCACCGATATCAGCGACGAAGCCCTCGCAGCTGGAATGTCCAAAGCCCGCCAGCTCACCGAAAAGGCCCGTCGGCGTCACATCCTCACGCCCTTGCAGGCACGCGACACCCTGGATCGCCTCTCGGGCACTCGATCCCGCGTTCCGCTGATGAGATATCCCCTGCTCATTGAGGCCGCCACCGAGGACCTCGCCCTCAAACGCCGCATCTTCGCCGACGCTGCTCAACGCGTGGCTCCCGACGCCATCCTCGCCACCAATACTTCCGCCCTCTCCATTCGCGAGATCTTTGCAGACGTACCCGGATTGCAGCGCTGCATCGGCCTGCATTTCTTCAATCCGGTGCACCGCATGCCCCTGGTCGAAGTCGTTGTCCTACCAGAGACCGACGCCGTCACCCGCGCCACCGCTGTGGCCTTTGTCCAAGCTCTCGGCAAGGTGTCCATCGTTGTCGGAGATCACCCCGGTTTCATCGTCAACCGCATCCTCTTGCCCTACCTGATGGAGGCCGTTCGACTTTATGAATCCGGTCTGTCCGCGCGTTGCATCGATCAGGCAATGTTAGATTTCGGCATGCCGATGGGACCCCTGCGCCTGCTCGATGAGATCGGTCTCGACATCGCCGATCACGTCGCCACCAGTCTCACCAGCGCTCTGCCACATCACCCCGCCGCCCCCGACACCGTGAAAAAATGGGTCGCTCAGGGTCACCTCGGACGCAAGACCGGCCAGGGCTTTTATCGGTACACCGGATCCAGCAACGAAGTGGAAACTCGCCCATCTTCGTCCTCCGAACGCTGGCCAGACTCTACCGATCTACAAACCGCTCTCGCTAGCTGCCTCAGCCGCGAGGCTGAACACGCCCTCGCCGATGGGGTCGCTGACTCCGCCGAGATGATCGATCTCGCCATGGTCCTGGGTGCGGGCTACGCGCCCTTCCGCGGCGGTCCCCTTTGCTTCGCACGCGAGCACGCCAGCCTCCTTCATCCTCTCCACTCCAACCCGACCTCCTAAGCCATGAAAACGCCTGTGCTCACCCCACCGTCCGC
>JAGRPD010000649.1 GCA_020439875.1 Verrucomicrobiales bacterium | reverse complement strand
CTCCGGCATCCAAGATGTCATGGATGGAGATATCGACGCCTTCATGGAGGCCAAGCTCCGCGGCAAGAAAGCCTCCGACACCGACACCAGCGACGACCTCTAAACTCGAACGTTCTTCACCGCTTCAGCGCACCTCACGACACGCTGAAGCGTGTGAATAACGAGCACCCATCCGCCTCACCGGCTCCGGCCTGAGTCGCGGATGCGTTGCAACTCCGCCGTCAGCTCCGCCACCTTCTCAGGCTCCTCCGTGTAGCGATTGTGCTCCTCGCCCAGATCCTCCGCCAGATGGTACAACTGCCCTGCCGGCAGCGTCGGATCCACCTCAAGGGGATAGTTCGCTCCCCCTCCATTTTGTCCCAAAATCAGCTTCCAAGACCCACGTCGAATGCCCAGCGTCTCGCGGAATGAATCCACCACCAACGACTCCCGCCGAGGACTCTCACTCGACACGCCATCCAGCAGCGCCCCGAGGAAACTGAAGCTATCTTCCGCCGCATTTTCCGGGAGCTTTGCATCAAAGAAATCCGCCATCGTCGCCATCACATCCGTCAGCGCCACCAGCGAGGTCGCATCCACCGACCCCGCCTCGATGTGACCAGGCCAGCGCGCCATGAGCGGCACCCTCACGCCACCCTCATACACCGTCGTCTTTTGCCCGCGCAGCGGACCATTGATCCGGTGTCCCTCGACTTCGGGATGGTCGTTGGGACGGTATTCCTTCACACCTCCATTGTCGCTGCTCAGGATCACCAGCGTATTGTCCACCAGCCCATTGCGCTCCAGCGCCGCCAGCACCTGCCCCACCGAGTCATCCAGCTCGTTGATGAAATCTCCGTAGGGTCCGATCGATGACGTCCCCTGAAATTTTGGCGCGGGGATCAGCGGACTGTGAATGTTGCGATGCGCCAGATAGAGGAAAAACGGCTGCTTCTTCGGCGCATGATCCAGCCACTCGACCGCCCGCGCCGTCAGCTTCGTGGCCAGATCCTCGTGCTGATAACGCGACTTTTCTCCACCCGCCTGCCCCAGCGCTGCCGCGAGGCCTGACCGTGGCCGATGCAGGTAATCCAGCTCGAAACCGGGTCGTTTGTCGGGCGTGATGCGCACGGGATCCTTCGGGTCCAAGCCCAGCACCCGATGGTTTTCGATGATGAAATGTGGATACTGACTGACGTGGGGAAATCCCCAAAAATAGTCGAACCCCAACTCCAGCGGGCCCGGCTTGAGATCCCGATTGTAATCCGGCCCCAGCACGTCATCCCAGCCCTCCATCCCCGGCTGACCAAATCCCAGATGCCACTTGCCCAAACAGGCGGTGGCATAGCCTTGGCTCTTAAACAGGTCCGCCAGCGTGAAACGCTCGGGCTCGATCAACAACGGATCATTGGCCCACAGCGTGGAGCCTCCCACCCACGTGCGCCAGGCGTAACGACCCGTCAGCAGATTGTAGCGGGAAGGCGTACACACCGAGCAGGGAGAATACGCCTGCGTGAAGCGCCGACCCGCGCGCGCCAGCGCATCAATGTGCGGCGTCTCTACCTTCTCCGCCCCATAGCAGCCGAGGTCTCCGTAACCCAAATCATCCGCCAGGATAAACAGCACGTTAGGCCGTTGCGACACCCCTTTTTCGGCTGCAAGCGCTGTCGTCAGAGCAGCAACTCCCAGCAAAATACCTAACAACGCTCGTCTCATCAACATCGCATCAGTCCTTTCTCGTCACATAAACATAATAAGCTCCCATCAGCGCCTGCTGCGCCGCGTCATCGAACCACGTGTAGAGCCGCGTGCGTCCCGCCGCCAATTTCTGCGTGAAGTTGGCCGCCTTATCCCCCGGCTGCACGGGTTTGACCTGCATCGGCCCCGCTCCTAGCTGCATTCGCGCACGAGCGATCGGCAGGCTCACCCCGGCAGGCAGCACGCCGTCGGTGATTTTTGTCTCTCCCATCGCTCCATCCAGCGGCAGATCCGCCTCCCGCGGCCAGCGTCGCAGCTCGAACTCATAGGTCCCCTCCTGCGCCACCTCGATCTCCCACCAGCCGTTTTTTCGATCCGCCCGCCGCACCTGCTGCTGCTGATCCACAAACACGTCCAACCATTCGCAAGCCGTCAGCATCACCGGATTCTCCTTTGGATGCCCGATCATCACCGGCTGCGCCTCATTGGCCAGCTCCTTCACGCTGTCCCACCAGTCATCCAGATGCGCCCGCAGGCGAGCCACCACCTCAGGATGCTCCTCGATGACGTTGTGCCGTTGCAGCTTGTCGGTTGTTAGATCGTACAATTCGCGATCCTCCAGCAAACGCCAGTTTTTCCACAGCACCGCCGCCCCCTCTCGCCGCATTCGCGACGGGCTATCCGGTGCTGCGTATTCGAATTGAAACGGCATCCGACTGTAATTGATCACCAACACCCGATCCTCATCCATCGCCGCCTTTCCGCGCAGCACCGGAGCCAAGCTCACTCCATCCACCTCCTGCCCACCGGCCACCCCGGTGAGATCCAGCAGCGTCGGCAGCAGATCCTGCACCTCCGCCAGCCCATGCACATCACGCGGCTTTCCAAACCCGCCTTTTGGATAGCGGATGAAACACGGCACCCGATGCCCGCCCTCCCACAAGGTCGTCTTCCGCCCCCACATGCCCGCGTTGTAATAGTCCGCCCCCTGAGTGCTGCCGTTGTCCGTCAAAAACACCAGCACGGTATCGTCGAGCAATCCTTGCTCCTTGAGAAAAGCGTCCAGCCGCCCCACGTTGTCATCGATGTTCTCGATCATCGCCAGAAAGTCGATGATCTCCTGCCGCTTCTTCGGAGCCAGTTTTTTAGTAAAGGCCCCCGAGGCTTCCACCTCCGCCAGCCTCCGCGTCATCGCCTCACGATAGGACTGCGGCAACCAATACGGCGAGTGCGGCGCATTCGTCGGGAGATAGACAAAAAACGGCTTCT
>JAGRPD010000648.1 GCA_020439875.1 Verrucomicrobiales bacterium | reverse complement strand
TTCATCCGCCTCATCCCAACGCCATGCTCACGACCCGCCGCCGCTTTCTCCAGACCGCCGCCCTCGGCACCTTCGCCGGACCCAATCTACTTCTTCGTGGACAAAACACGCCGCAGAAAATCCGAGTCGCCTGTGTCGGCATCGGCCAGATGGGCAATGGAGCCGTCTCTGCCAGCCGCGATGAGGAAATCGTCGCTTTTTGCGATGTCGATTGGCGGAATCTGAAGAACGGCCGCTGCGCCTACGAAATCGGCGCGAAACATCCCGATGTGCCGCGCTTCACGGACTTCCGCGAGATGCTGGAGAAAAAAGGCCGCGACATCGATGCGGTGCTCATTTCCACGCCGGATCACACCCATTTTCCCGCCGCCATGGCCGCCATGCAGGCGGGCAAAGCCATCTTTGTGCAGAAGCCCCTGGCCCACAACATCTGGCAGGTGCGCACCCTGCAAAAAGCAGCTGCCAAGTATGGAGTGCAAACCGTGATGGGAAATCAAGGTCACTGCTGGGAAGGCATCCGCCTCGTCCGCGAGTGGTTCGAGGCGGGCGTGCTCGGCGAGGTGCGGGAGGTGCACTGCTGGACGGATCGTCCGCTGGGCAAGGTGGGATTCATCAACCCGCCGCCCACCGCCATGCCCGCGACCGAGCCGGTGCCGAGCGAGGTCAGTTGGGATCTCTGGCAGGGCCCCACGGCTCCGGCGGACTTTTCTCCCACCTACCTACCGCAGTTTTGGCGCGGCTGGTGGAAGTATGGCTGCGGTGGACTCGGCGACATCGGATGCCACTGCCTGGACGCCCCGTTTTGGGCGCTCCAGCTCGGCATGCCGGAGCGCGTCGAGGTCATCGAGCAAAAGCCGTGGGACTTCCGCGCCTACACCGCGCCCTCATCTCACATCGTGTATCACTTTGCCGCGCGCGGCCCGCTGCCCGCCGTCAAAATCCACTGGTATGAGGGCGGCCTGCTGCCAGAAAAACCGCCCGGCATGGAGAAAGACCTGCCCACCAATGGCATGATCATGATCGGCAGCCGCGAGACCCTCTACTCCGAAGGCATGCGTGTCGAAAGTCCGCAACTCTGGCCTCGCGAACGCATGAAGGATCACCTGGATACGCTGCGCGCCAAGCCGCTGCCACGCTCCGTCGCCGGCCAACCCATCGGCGAACTCTTCGCCGCCATCCGGGGTGAGATCCCTCACGCGGGCAGTCATTTCGACTACGCCTGCCCCCTCACGGAGGTCGTCAACGTGGGTGTCCTCGCCATCCGATCGGGGAAATCCCTCACCTGGGATAGCGCCGCGATGAAGGTCGCCGGAGATGCCTCCTTTGACAGTTGGATCAAAGAACCGGTGCGTGAAGGCTGGAGCTACGGCGAGGATCTCTGGCAGGCTTGATTCATTCATTCCATCGTTGTCACGCTGCTTTTCACCTTGTCACCTCGCTTTGATTTCGGACGACGAATGAGACAACGATTTTCCCACGTTCTACTCCGTCACTCCATGGCGTTTCGCATTCTATCGGTCCTCGTTTTATGCCTCCTTGGTACCGGTTGCGGCACGGTTCATCCTGCTGGCACATTGGGATTGGTGATGACCGGAGACGCCCACTCGGGTCCGCCTCCGGAGAAGGTGGATTACTTTGAAAAGCCAGCGCTGCCTCAAAACAACGGCCCGGTGAAATTCAACCTCCGCTTCTGACGCGCAGGACTCAGCGGCTCTCCGCCACCACAAAGGCCACCGCCTGCTCCCGCGTGTGGGACAGGGAGAGATGCCAGTGGCAGATCCCCATCACGCCAGCTCGCGCCTCGGCCGCACCGTGCAGGCGCACCCCAGGGCAACCGGAAGGCGTCCGCGTCACCTCCACCTCCGCCCAGCTCACGCCTTCCGCAAAGCCTGTGCCCAGGGCTTTCACCACCGCCTCTTTCGCGGCAAATCGCGCCGCGTAGTGCATCGCAGGCTCAGCGCAGGCCTCACAATACGCCTGCTCCTCCGCCGTGTAAGTGCGATCTTTGAAGCGCGCCCCATGCCGCTCCAGCAGGTGGGCGATGCGCGCCACCTCCACCAGATCCACGCCGGTGCCGATCACCGCCATCAGCCTGCTTCAGAGGGTTTCCCACCCGGATACTCCGCCATCACGGCCAGCATTTCCTGCACCGCTGCCGCCAGTCCCACCGCCACCGCGCGTGAGACCAAATGATGACCGATGTTGAGTTCCGCCAAATGGGGCACTCCAAAAAGCTCGCGGAGATTTCCCGTCGTCAGGCCGTGGCCCGCATTCACCTGCAAACCCAGGCCATGCGCCAACTCTGCCGCTGCCGCCAATCGCACCGCCTCGGCCGCACGTGCTGCACCGGTTTCATTGGCAAAGGTGCCGGTGTGCAGCTCGATCATGCTGGCCCCCACCGCCGCCGCCGTCCGCACCTGCTCCGGCTCGGGATCAATGAAGAGACTGACTCGCGTGCCGTTGGCTTCCAGAGCCCGCACGGTCGGCTCCAGACTTTGCCGCGTGCCCGCTGCATCCAGGCCGCCTTCCGTCGTCACCTCCTCGCGCTGCTCAGGCACCAAGCAGGCAAAGTCCGGCTTCACCCGGAGTGCGATCTCCACGATCTCGGGCGTGTTTCCCATTTCCAAATTCAGCAGCATGCCCCGCTCCGCCCGCAGCGCATGCACGTCCGCATCTTGAATGTGCCGCCGATCCGCTCGCAAATGCACCGTGATCGAGTGCGCTCCCGCCGCCAGCGCCATCCGCGTTGCCTCTACGACGGATGGCTCGACCTGATGGGCGGTTGGCATCGTGCGATACCGCGCCTGACGCAGCGTCGCCACATGATCCACATTGACTCCGAGATGAAGATGATTCACAGCCTCATTCATCGCCGCGTCCATGCGGCCTCGCAAGTGTTCGAATCGTCCGCTTCGTCGGTACACGCGGCCTAGCCATCCGCATCTCCCTTTCCGCTGATTCTGGACGAGAATTGGGAGGACGGTTCACGCGGTCAGCGCATCAATGCAAAAAGTGACGATGCCCGGTGAAGACCATGGCCATGTCCCGCTCGTTCGCTGCCGCGATGACTTCCTCATCCCGCATCGATCCTCCCGGCTGAATGGCCGCCACGGCACCCGCTTCCGCGCAGGCGATCAAGCCATCGGCAAAGGGGAACATCGCATCACTCGCGACCACGGAGTTTTTCAGCGAGAGATTGGCCTCACCAGCTTTCCACACCGCGATGCGGGCGGAGTCCACCCGCGAC
>JAGRPD010000010.1 GCA_020439875.1 Verrucomicrobiales bacterium | reverse complement strand
TCGCGCATGACCTCCATCTCAAATTCCTTCCAGCCGAGCAGCGACTCCTCGATGAGCACCTCGCTCACCGGTGAGAGGTCGAGGCCGCGGGCGGTGATGGTTTCGAACTCATCCAGATTGTAAGCGATGCCGCCGCCGGTGCCGCCGAGAGTGTAGGCGGGGCGGATGATGAGGGGGAAGCTGCCGATCTCCTCGCGGATCCGGTGCGCCTCCTCCATGGTGTGGGCGACGCCGGACTGCGGCAGGTCGAGCCCGATTTTGAGCATGGCCTCTTTGAAAAGCAGGCGGTCCTCGCCCTTTTCGATGGCGTCGGGCTTGGCGCCGATCATGCGGACGCCGTGCTTTTCCAGGGTGCCGTCGCGGTGCAGGGCCATGGCGGTGTTCAGCGCGGTCTGGCCGCCGAGGGTGGGCAGCAGCACGTCGGGCTTTTCTTTGATGATGATTTTTTCCACCATCTCGGGCGTGATCGGCTCGATGTAGGTCCGGAAGGCGAATTCCGGATCGGTCATGATGGTGGCGGGGTTGGAATTGATGAGCACCACCTCGTAGCCCTCCTCGCGCAGGGCTTTGCAGGCCTGCACGCCGGAGTAGTCAAATTCGCAGCCCTGGCCGATGACGATGGGGCCGGAGCCGATGACGAGGATGCGGTGGATGGAGGGGTCTTTGGGCATTTCGCGAGATTTGAGAGTGAAAAAAAGGGGGCTTTGGAAAGCGGTCGATGGGGGGCGCTTTCATGCCGCTGCAGGGGTCATCGGTTTCAAACGAATGCCACGCTGGCAAGGAAAGCGCGTTACCTTGCATGGACGCACGGGGCTGTAAAGGGGCGGGGCACAAAAAGCAACGGGCCACCGACTGAAGTCGATGGCCCGTGCCTTGGGGGATTTGGGGGTGAGATCAGCCGATGGCGGAGGGCCATCACCAGCCGTAGCAACTGCCATAGCCGCCGTAGCTGGGTCCCGAGGCCCAGGCTCCACGCCCGCTGTTGCAGCTGCTGCGGCTGGGATAATACCCCCGGTTGTTGCAGCTGGAGCTGCGGCGGTTGTTGTTGGACAGGGCGTAGGCAGCCACGCCGACGGCGGCAGCTCCGAGCAGGGCGGTGCCGGGATCGACGACGGTGCGAGGATTGCCGTAGGCATCGTAAGCGGTGGTGCAGCTGGCACCAAAGGCGGCGAGGAGGGCGGCGGCGGAAAGGCGAAGGAAGTTTTTCTTCATGCAGCATGAGACGAGCTGAGAGGGCGACTATTCAAAACCGGAAGATTTTTTTTGCCTGAACCGTCCTGGCAGCGTTTGCTGGCACCCAAGATGGCAATGCTGGAAGTGTCCCATTTATCGAAGCGCTGGCCCCGCACGGGGCGTTTGGCGCTGGATGACGTGACCTTTGCCGTAGAGAAAGGCGAGATCCTGGGCCTGCTGGGGCACAATGGGGCGGGCAAAAGCACGGTGATGGGCATCATGCTGGGCATGGTGCGACCGGATGCTGGCGAGGTGCGGGTGGGTGGCGTGTCGGTGCAGCGGCGGCGGGCGGCGGCGCTGGGTCAGATCGGTGCGATTTACGAGGCTGCGTCCTTTTACTCCTACCTGTCGGGCTGGCAAAATCTGCGGGCGCTGTGCAGTCTGTCAGGCTGGTGGGACGAGGCGGAGGCACGCACCGTGCTGCGCCAAGTGGGGCTGCTGGATCGTGCCGATGCGCTGACGGGCACCTACAGCCACGGCATGCGCCAGCGACTGGCCCTGGCTCAGGCTCTGCTGCCACGCCCGAAGCTGCTGCTGCTGGATGAGCCGACGGATGGCCTAGACCCCGAGGGGATTCGCGAGTTTCGCCAGTTTGTCCTGCGTCTGCGCGATGAGATGGGCCTGACCATTTTGCTCAACTCCCACCTGCTGGGTGAGGTGGAGCAGATGTGCGATCGCTGCGTGATCCTGCGTCAGGGAAAAAAGGTTTATGAGGGTATCGTTCCCGGTCGGGAGCAGGGCAAGGGCCTGCGCTACCAGTTGGACACCGCTCAGCTGATGGAGGCCCGCGTGATGTGCGCGGAGCACGGTCTCAAAATGAGCCGAGAGGGGCTGGTCGATCTCGGGGAGACGACCACTCCCGAGGAGCTGGCGGCGAGTTTTGTCGCAGCGGGTGTGGGCATCACCCGCTGGGCTCCGCAGCGGGCGACGCTGGAGGAGTTTTATCTCCAACACTCTGGGCCGGGCGTCTGACGGCAGGCCTGCCCGTTCCGAGGTGGACTTGACGACCTCCGCTCCGCAGACCAAAAATTCTCTCCCTCCTTCCCTCATGCTGCTTTTTCTCCAACAATGGCGAGCCGAATGGCTGAAGCTGCTGGCGCGGAAACGCACCTACCTGGGGTTTGCGGTATTTGTGGGGCTCGAGCTGCTGGTGCTGGCCTTTCTGCATCGCGATGGCATGGAGCGCTTTTTGGAGCGGCTGATCTCTCAACAGGGCGGCCTCTTTGACTATTATTTTTCGGCCACCACGTTGGGCTTTTGGGTGCTGTGGATGAGCGTCTTTCTGCTGGGAGCTCTCTACCTGTGCCTGGTGGGCGGCGATATCGTGGCGAAGGAGACGGAGGACGGCCACCTCCGGCTGCTGCTGGCGCGGCCGATCAGCCGCCTGCGGTTGCTGCTGGTGAAGTATCTGACGGTGACCGGTTACTCCATCCTCTTGGTCGGCTTCATCACTCTGACCGCGTGGCTGCTCGGACTGATGCTGCAAGGCTGGGGCGGAGGTCTTTTTGCCTGGGCTCCCGAGCAGGGCGTGTCGGCACTGATCAATGAGGAGGACAGCTACGTCCGCTACGCGATGGGCGGGCTGGCGCTGAGCTTGGCCATGACGACAGCGGCTTCCCTGGCGTTTTTTCTTTCCTGCCTGCCGATCAAACCCGCCGCAGCCACCATCGGCGCTCTCTCCTACCTGCTGGTGGACATGATCCTGCGCATGAATCACGTGCTGGACGACTGCGCCTGGCTCTCCCTCACCGGCCACATGGTGCAGTGGGTGTATGTCTTTACCGACCCGCTGGAGTGGGCTCCGCTGGCCCGGGCCGGAGCGGTTTTGGCCGCCGTCAATGCGACTCTGTTCACCGCAGGGTGGCTGATCTTTGAGGGGCGAGATTTAAAATCCTGAGGAAAATCCCGCTCCGCCACTTGGCAGGCGACGATTTTCCGCACACCTTGGCGGTACGTATGATGGATATTTCAGGTCAAAAAATCGCCGTCCTCATGGGTGGCCCCGGATCCGAGCGCAAAGTCTCTCTCAAAACCGCAGAGAGCGTGTCGGACGCCCTGCGCTCCAAAGGTGCCGAGGTGATCGAAGTGGACGTGCAAGGTCCCGACTTCGAAGTGCCAGCCGACGTGCTGATCGCGATGAATCTGATTCACGGAACCTTTGGCGAGGACGGTCAAATCCAAGCGATCCTGGAAGCTCGAGGCATCCCCTACACCGGCGCGGGAGTGGAGGCCAGCCGACTGGCCTTTGACAAGGCGCTCAGCAAAGAACGCTTCATCGCCGCAGACGTCCCCACCCCGCGCTCCCAGGTGCTGCCGCTTGATGGCTCTGCCCCCCTGGAGCTGCAGCTGCCCCTGGTCTCCAAGCCGCCCCGAGAGGGCTCCAGCGTGGGCGTCAGCATCGCCAAAACCGAGGCCGAATGGCAAGCGGCGCTGGAAGAAGCTCGCCGCCACGGCAGCACCACGCTGGTGGAGGAATTTGTCGAGGGCAAAGAACTCACCGTCGGCATCCTCGGAGACCAGACCCTGCCCGTGATCCACATCGAACCCGTCAGCGGATTTTACGACATCAAAAACAAGTACCCCTGGATGACGGGCGAAGGCCAAACCCTCTACCATTGCCCCGCTGATCTCGATGCCGCGACCACCCAGCGCGTGCAAGACGCCGCGCTGGCCGCCTTTCGCTCCTGCGGCACCGAGGTGTATGGCCGAGTGGACGTGATGCTGCGGGCGGATGGTGCGCTCTTCGTGCTCGAGATCAACACCATCCCCGGCATGACCTCCAGCAGCCTGCTGCCCAAAGCAGCCCGCGCCGCCGGCATCGAATTCCCCGATCTCTGCGTGCGCATCATCGAGCTCTCCCTCGCCGCACGCGTTGCGTAAAAGCCGAAAAACGCTCAGCCCTTGCGCGCCGCAAAAACGTCCTGATGCGCATCCCAGCCCGCTGGCAGGTGCGTGATGCAGGTCAATCCTGCCGCCCTCGCCAGCTCCTGCACCCACACCGTCTGGCTGGCGGAGACCCCGTAGCCAGGCCAGTTCGGATAGTCCGCGTAACCGTGACCGGTTTTTTCACAATCGCTCACAATCTGATCCAGCACCGCCGACTCCAGCCGATACCCCTCCGAGTGCGCCCGCATCCGATCCAGCGCATTTTCCCCATGTGTGGTGAAAACGACGAGCCCTCCCGGAGCGAGAAAAGCTGCCAAATGCGCCATCAATCTCTGACTGTCCGCCACGCTCAGGTGGGTGAAGACGCTGCCCACCCAGATCAGATCAAACCGCGCCGACACCCAATCTGGCCCGTGATCGAGATCCGTCGCCACGCCGAAACAACGCAGGTGATGCACACAAAAACCCAGCCCCTCCGCATCCATATCCGTGGCGTAAATCTCCGCCTCAGGCCACGCCGCTCGCGCAAACCGCAGCACTCGGCCATAGCCGCAACCAAAGTCCAGGACCCGTCTCGGAGCAGGGGCCTGCGCCGCCGCTAAGCACTGATTCATGCACTCCAGCGCCGACAGCCCCACCCCCACGTAATGCGGAGCGGTGGACTTCACCAACATGATGTCCTCCGAAGAAATCGCCGAGGAAACCGCCGAGCGGAATGTCGGCCATCCCGGCACCCGAGCCGTCCAGTCAGCATCCGCAGCGGCCGCATCCAAAGCGGCCGACAGGCTGCGCTCCAGCTCCGGCTGCGAATCCAACGGCCGCCGCGGTGGGCGCGCCTTCAACTCGTCCACCCTTTGCTTCAGACGAGCCTGGGCCGCTTTGGCGCGAGCCAAAGTGTCTTCGAGGCGGCGTGCCTCACCGGAATTGCGAAACCATTTGGAGCGGAGTCCCATCCCCGCTCTTACTCCACGAATCCACACGGCGAAAGGAGGAGATGCAGCCCTCCTGCGACGGGAGGCTAAAGGGCACTGCCTCCGGGTGCCGGGCATGCGTCGCGACGCGTCAGCCCCTCGCCAAGTGCCACGCCTGATAGCGGAGATCGCCGTTTTGCAGCGCCTCATGCACCCGACCGCCAGGCACTCCTGCAAAGTCACGACCCAGCGATTGCAAGAAGGACGGCAGGCAATCCCGGACCAAAGCATCACTTCGGGCCGCGTTGCGGTTCATGCCACGCAACACGTCTTGGCTGATGTCGCGAGTTGTCAGGAGGTTCAGCTTGCAAGCTTCAATGGCCGCCTCCCAAGCCGACCAATCTTCACGGAAGCGAAAGTCCGCGTAGAGGAAACAACCCCCAGGCCGCAGCACACGGCGCACCTCCTCCAAAAAAGCCGCAAAGTCCGGGTAGCAATGGGAGGCCTCGACATTGATCACCGCATCAAAAGCAGCATCGGGAAACGGCAGACGCTGGGCATCGCCTTGCTCGAAGCACAAGTTCGGCAACCGATGGCGCTCGCGGCAGAACCGAATGCCGGCAGGATTGAGATCGAGCCCGCAGTAGGAAGCCGGGTGATAACGCCGACAAAGCCACGAGGCACCACCGCCGTGACCACAACTCACCTCCAGCACCTCGCGCCCACGTAGGTCCGCGCCTGAACCGACGAAATCATACAACTGAATGCAACCGCGATTGACCTCATCTTCCGAGTCCAGTTTCAGGTTCGACGGAGGATCGGTTTCGAAAGCATAATTGAGAAATGTCACATCCTGATCGCGCAGTCTTCGGGTCAAAAATGGATACCAACCCCGCCAGATCGCTTTGCGAATGGGACCCACGGCAAACAATTTCTCCAGCAAACTCATGCGAAGATCAGACACGGAAAACACGGTAGAAACCAGCGCTTTCCGGATTCGCTCGTTTTGATCCCCATGAACGTGGCTTGTTCCGCGATCAGTCCGTCTATTGCAGTCCGCGCTATCAATGTCGCTGCCACCATTGAACCGCGACTCAACCTCACCCGCCTTCAGCTTTCATGTCGCCCGTGCCCATTCTCTGCCCGCTCTACCGCCTCCACCCGCAGCTGCCGCA
>JAGRPD010000068.1 GCA_020439875.1 Verrucomicrobiales bacterium | reverse complement strand
GGCGGGCGCAAGCACCCGCAGCAGGAGTACATCCAGGTCAATACCGACAACATCCTCTTCATCTGCGGCGGAGCTTACGTCGGGCTGGAAAAAATCATGGAACGCCGCCGTGGCCGCTCCACCATGGGCTTCCGCAGACACGGCGAGGGCGAGGGCGAAGGCGAGAACTTGCCTGGGAAAGAAGTGGAGCCCGAGGATCTGCTGAGCTTCGGCATGATTCCGGAATTCATCGGACGCCTGCCCGTGATCTGCCGTCTGGAAGAGCTGACCGAAGCCGAGCTGGTGCGAGTGCTGACCGAGCCGCGCAATGCCCTGCTCAAGCAATACGCCAAACTCCTGGCCATGGAAGGCGTGGACCTCAACGTCACCAAAGATGGACTGCTCGCCATCGCCCGTGAGGCCAGCAAGCGCGGCACCGGTGCCCGCGGACTGCGCAGCATCTTCGAGCGTCTCATGCTGGATGTCATGTATGAGGTGCCGGGCCGGACCGACGTCCGCTCCGTCCACATCAATGAAGCCGTCGTCCGCGGAGACCGCCCCCCGCAAATGCGGAAGCGCGTGGATCGCAGCGCCGCCTGATTGCGCCCCTCTCGAACTCACCGTTTTTTACCAAAACCACCCTCGACCCCCACCTGCCCTCATGAAGCACGCCACCCCAGATCGCCGCCAGTTTCTCCAACTCGCCACCGCCACGGCCACGGCGGCTTTGACCGCAGGCACCCGCTCCCTGATCGCCCAAGAACCCGCCGCAGCCTCCCCCGCCAAAGGCTTCAAAATCTCCCTGGCCGAGTGGTCGCTCAACAAACGCATGTTCAAGCGCGGCGGTGAAGAGCCTCTCGATCACCTCGACTTCTGCAAGACCGCTCGCGGATTCGGCATCGATGCCGTCGAGTACGTGAACCAAATGTTCGCGGATCGCGCCGAAGACAAAGCCTACCTCGGCGAGATGAAAGCCCGCCAGGAAGGCGAAGGCGTGGCCGGACTGCTGATCATGGTGGATCGGGAAGGCCAGATGGGAGATCCCGATGCAGCCAAGCGGGCTCAATCCGTGCAAAATCACCTGAAATGGCTGGATGCCGCACAGTTCCTCGGCTGCCACAGCATCCGCGTCAATGCAGGCAGCGACCCGAAACTGTCCTACGAGCAGCAGATGGATCTCGCCGCCGACGGCCTGCGCCAGCTCTGCCTGGAGGCGGACAAGCGCGGCCTCTACGTCGTGGTGGAAAACCACGGCGGCCTCTCCTCCAACGGCCAGTGGCTGACCGGCGTCATGAAAAAGGCCGATCACCCCCGCCTCGGCATCCTGCCTGACTTCGGCAATTTTTACATCAACCGCAACACCGGCGAGCTGTACAACCCCTACAAAGGTCTGCGGGAATTCATGCCCTATGTGAAGCAATCCGTCAGCGCCAAGGCGTATGACTGGGGCACCGGAGCAGGCGAATTTTACACCGAAGACCCGCGTGAAGGCCGCGAGATGACGCTGGATTACCTGCGTCTGATGAAGATCGTGCTCGACGCCGGATACCACGGCTACGTCGGCATCGAATTCGAAGGTGACGGCATGCCCGAGATGCAAGGCATCGCCAAAACCAAAGCCGTCCTGGAAGCCGTCCGCGCCCGCCTCGCCGCGTAACGCCGCCTCTCCCCAAGCACCTCTGGAGCAGCGACACTCCCGTCGCTGCCACAGTGGCGACAAACGTGTCGCCACTCCAAAACGGCGTCGTCACAAGCCCAGAGGCACCTTGTTCACGCTTCAGCGTGGGGGACGGTGCGCCGCTCCTCCCCAACCCGTTTTCAATCGCAGCGCAGGTGTTACCCCTGCGCAGATTCTAGATCGGCTCTTTTCCAGTGGCTTCGATGAATTGCTGCCGCAGCCCTTCGTAGGCTTGCTGCCATTGATCCACCAGCCGCTGGTATTCCATCACCTGCTTCTCCAGCAGTTGCATCCGGTGCGACATGCCTGCGCCCGATGCCTCCGAGCCGGAGGCTCCCACCTCGCCATACTGCGTGCCGACGAAGGTCGTCGCCGCACTGCGCATCTGGTGCGGGCTGGCCTGATAAAAAGGCATGTCAGCCAACCGCTTCTCCGTGCCATCACGGCAATTGATCATCACCACCTCGCCATCGATCTCACCCGTCGCCAAAAACTCTTGGATCGTCGCCACGTTCGTCGGCCCGTAGAGGTACTTGTCGGGCATCTCCACCAGCCAGTCCATTTGCAGCGCATCGATCATGGGCGCTCGCAGCCAGGACTTGCGACCATCTTTGGAGACCTTGTCGAGCGGCGAGATTTTCGCTTCGGACGCCCAGCCGACGATGGTTTCCTCATCCACCGGGCCGAACACCTGGCGGTCAGACGCTTTCATCAAATACCATTGTTCTGCCATAGCATCACCCTAATGGCTCACCCCACCCTCCGCCAAGCCCGAAAACAGCAGATCCAACGAAATTTCTGCCGCCCACGGGGTGGCGGGGGGGAGACCATCGGCACCGACGCAACACCCCCGATTTCTGATTTCCTTCCCCCTTCTCCCATCCTAAAACTAGCCTCATGCGCTCCCTGCCCCTCCTCGCCCTGCTCTCGATCAGCCCCCTGACCCACGCGGCGGAGGTGCCGCACATTTTGCCGCCCCCGCCCGTCGCCGATCTCTCGTCCGACGTGCAGGCGACTTTGAAAACTCGGCTCGACCAACTGGAGGCCGACTTCGCCACCGTGCGCGACCACGCCCGATCAGCGGACGCTCACATCCTGCTCAAGGCGGTGCGTTACGCGCTGGAGTTTCATGAATGGTATGACAAAAAGCCTGAAGACGGCCTGAAAAAAGCGAACCTGCTGCTCGACGAGGCGGCTACCCGCATCGCGGCATTGCGAAAAAACGAGACGCCATGGATGCAAGGCGCGGGATGGAAGGTGCTGGGTTATTATTCGCAGGTCGATGGCTCTCCGCAGCCCTACGCCGTGGAGGTGCCGGAGGGATTGGCCTGGGGAGAGAATCACGAACCCGTCCCCATGTGGATCTGGCTGCATGGACGCGGAGATACCGCCACGGACCTGCATTTCATCGCCGGCAAACTCAAGAGCAGCAAACCCGGTCAATTCCAACCGGCGGGCACGATCGTGGTGCATCCCTTTGGCCGCTACTGCAACGGCTACAAGAGCGCCGGAGAGACCGATGTGTTGGAGGCTCGCGATGACGCGGCCCAGCGCTTTCATGCGGATGAAAATCGCATCGCCCTCTGTGGCTTCAGCATGGGAGGCGCGGGAGCCTGGCACCTCGGCGCGCACTTTGCCGACCAATGGGCCTGCGTGCATCCAGGCGCGGGATTTGTCGATGTGAAGCGCTATCAAAAACTCACGCCCGAGCAGTTTCCCACAGCCTACGAGCAAACGCTGTGGGGCGTGTATGACGTGCCGGACTACGCGCGCAATTTTCTCAATGTGCCACTCATCGTTTACAGTGGAGAGGAAGACAAACAACGTGATGCGGCCGAATACATGAGTGAGATCCTGGACGGTCAGGGCATGAAGATGACGCATTTCATCGGCCCAGGCATGGGGCACAAGTACCATCCCGAAGTGATTCGGGAGGTTCAGTCCGCCATCGAAAAAGCCGTCGCCAAAGGTCGCAATCCGGTGCCGGAAAAAGTGACGCTGCAGTTTCGTTCGGAGCGCTACGGAGCCCTCTTCTGGGTGCGGGTCTTGCAGTGTGAAGTGCCCTTTGCCGACACCCGCGTGGATGCCGTGCAAAGCACCGAAACCGCCAGCGGCCAGCGCGTCCTCACCGTCACCACCCGCAACGTCATCCGCTTTCAGGTGGACTCACGTGCTCTCCAATCGGGCAAAACCACCGGACTGCGCGGATGGAAAGTGCGGATCGATGGGCAGGACGTGGAGCCTTCCCCCGAAGACACCTTCAGCCGAAAAGACGGCCGCTGGAGGGTCAGCGCCGAGCCTACCCTCCAGGCGGGTTTTCCCAAAGCGGGCGGCACCTGCATGGAGGATCCCTTCCGTTCCCGCTTTGTGATCGTGCTGCCTGAGCGGGACGGATCCAACCCCCAGGTGGATGCCTGGGTGAAAACGGAGAGCGCTCATTTCATCCAGCGCTGGCGCTCGCTGATGCGCGGAGATCCGCTCATCACCACCGTGAAAGAACTGCAAGAGGGCGGTGGTCCGCATCCCTCCGATGCTCGTCAGGCGACCCTCGTTCTCTGGGGCACGCCCGAGACCAACCCGCTCATCGCGGATCTGTTCGAGCCGGACAGCAGCCCGTTTATGACCTCTCAGCAGGCGTTTCCCGCCAGTTGGGATGCGCAGCAGATCACGATCGCGCATCGCGATTTCAAAGCGGACACGCACGTCCTCTGCGCCTCCTTCCCCCGCGCCACAACGCATCCTGACAGCGGGATCAAAGGCCTCTTTCCCGAGTGGGGCCGCATCGTGCTCAACACGGGCCTGACCTTCCGCGAAGCGCATGATCGGACCAACTCCCTGCAAAATCCGAAACTGCCAGATTGGGCCGTGCTCGACATCACCCAGCCCTCCGACGGCGAGTCAGCGGGCAAGGTGGAGGCCGCTGACTTCTTCGACGCGCACTGGCAGGTGCCCTGATGGGGACGAGCAGACTCACAGATTTCCTGAAAAGCCCGCGCGTTTCGCAACGTGGCAATCCTACGCTGCCCTCACACCATGTTCCGCTGCTCCCTTGCCCTTGCCACCCTCGTTGGGATCTTCCAAGTCTCCGCACAAGGCGGTGTGGATTTTTCCCATCAAATCGTGCCGCTGCTTCGCAAACACTGCGCGGAATGTCACACGGGAGAGAAAAAGAAGGGGGGCTTCTCCTTCAATGACCGAGAATCGCTGCTGGAGGGCAGTGAGAACGGACCGGTGATCGATCCTCAAAACGCGGCGCACAGCGTCCTGCTCGATGTCGTCACCACCGCCGATGAAGATCTGCGCATGCCGCCAAAAGGCGAGCGATTGACAGATGCGGAGAGCGAACTGCTGCGCCAGTGGATCGCCGAGGGCACGCCGTGGCAGGAGGCTTTCAC
>JAGRPD010000647.1 GCA_020439875.1 Verrucomicrobiales bacterium | reverse complement strand
ACGCGAACGGACGGCTTCAGCTTTTCTCCGGCAAATGGGAAAAATCCACCCTGCGCGGTCCGGTGCAGCGTCCGGGGGATCTGAGGCTGGGCGGCAGCACGGGAGAAGGTGAAAAAAAGGCGTTCTTCGAGGGGCGGATCGATTCGCTGGTGCTGCATCGCGGCCTTTTGAAGAATTCGGAAATCGAGGACCGCTACGCCATCGAACCACCTCCGCCTCCGATGAAGCGCGGCGACGTGAAACCTGGCGAGGTGCGGGTGGAACTCTGCGCACAAGGCGTTCCCGGACGCCGCGAATGGCCGGACACCCCTCCGACCGCCAGCGAGGTGATGACCGAGGAGGTGTTCGGTTTCTTCGAGCTGCCCAAGGTGTACACCGCCACCGGCGTCATCGGTGATCCTCCGGGAAACACCTTTCTCCGAGCCGCCGGTTTGGTAGCGTTTCCCAAAGGCAAACATCGTCTGCTGCTGCGGGCGCGCGGCATTTCCCGTCTGCTGGTGGATGGCAAAAAGGTGCTCGACACGCCACTGATGCCATCGAGCCTCAATGGACATCACCTCACTTCCGAGCAGGAGCAATACCTCGATCTCGGTCCCGACTTTCGCTTTGCCCCGCCCGGCAACCGCGAAGCTTGGTGCGAGTTCGAATGCGCCGATGAAAAGCCGCGCCTGGTGGTGCTGGAGACGGTCTTTGGCACGGTGCGCCCCGGTCTCGGTGAAACGGTGGCCGCTTGGTCGCGCGAAGGCGAAGACACATGGCAATTGATCTCGCCCTCCGACCGCCGGGTTCCCTACACGGACGAAGGCTGGGCCGCCTACGAGGCCGAACGCCGGCAGCACATCGAGCAAATCAACACCGCGCGCCGACTCGCCAAGCGTGAGGAATTTGCACCCTACTGGGAGAAACGCCGCAAAGCCGCCAAGGCCTGGCTGGCCAAGACATCCGAAGTGCCCGTGCCACCGCTGCCGGAGGACGTGCCCGGCTTCAACGCGATCGATCATTTCATCGCCGCCCGCATCGCTGAAGTGGCTCCCGCCATTGAGCAGGCCGCCCATCAGAGCGGCCCGGATTTTTACCAGGACATCAAGCCGCTGCTGGAGAGCCGCTGCAGCAGTTGCCACCAGGGAGACAAGGCCAAGGGCGGTCTGCGCCTGGACACGCTCGCCGCCACCCTCAAGGGCGGCAAGTCCGGCCATGCCGGCCTGCAACCCGGCGATCCGCAGGCCAGCGAGTTGTTCTACCGCGTCACCACGGATGACGAAGATGAAATCATGCCGCCCAAAGGCGACCGCCTTTCGCCGCAGGAAATCGCCCTGCTGAAAACCTGGATCGCACAAGGTGCCACCTGGCCCGAGTTTCAGGTGACGACCCTGGAGCTGCCGCCCCTGACCGATGACCTCACCTTCCTCCGCCGCGTGACCCTGGACACCGTGGGGCTGCTGCCCACGGTCGGGGAGATTCAGGCCTTTCTCGCCGATGAATCCGGGAAACGCCGCGAACACGCGGTGGATCGTTTGCTGGAGGATGCGCGCTGGGCGGATCACTGGATGGGCTACTGGCAGGATGTGCTGGCGGAAAATCCCAACATGCTCACCGGCAGTCTGAACAATTCCGGCCCCTTCCGCTGGTGGCTTTACGATGCCCTGCGCGACGATCTGCCGATGGATGCCTTTGCCACCGAACTGATCCGCATGGAGGGCAGCTCCAGCCGAGGCGGGCCCGCCGGTTTTGCACTCGCCGGACAAAACGACGCGCCAATGGCGGAGAAAGGGGCCATCCTCGCGGG
>JAGRPD010000646.1 GCA_020439875.1 Verrucomicrobiales bacterium | reverse complement strand
CTGACCCGCCGCGAGTTCAATCCGCTATGGCCATTCAACCTTCAACCCACAGTCGAAGCAGCGCCCTCGATCAGGTGTAGGAGGCCTTCGATGTCCAACCAATGAGTCCATTGCGAGTCAGCCTCACTTTTGCCTTGCTCTTAAGCCTAGCCGCTTGCCAGCCTCACCCGCCTCGTTTCACAGGGCTATCAACACTTGATGATCTTCGTCGCGCATCTCCGGGATTGGCCGCTGCCTTTGCACCTGGACCGACATCATATCAGTTGTTTGACTGTTCTCGCTCTGAGTTGTTGTCTTTGCACACCGGCAGGGCATCCATCGCACGAATCGGAGAAGGGGCTTCGCCTGAGACACAAAAGCCAGCCAGTATCCCAGAGTCAGAGGACGGTGCTTTGCTGGGGCGGTTATTGGACTATCAAAGCTACTCCGAGCCTACCGTTTGCGACTTTGAGCCTGCCCTAGTCATCACATGCCAGACATCGAAGGGCACCTACCGCTTTTTAGTTTGCTTTGCGTGTTCTGACATCTCGGTCAGGCTTCCGAGCGGCAAGCGCCGCATGGTTCACATGGTGCCAGAATTACGGAGAGCCATTCTCCGAGTTGCCAGAGGTATCTATCCAGATGACTCGGTGTTGAAGCCGCTATATCGGAAGCACCGCGTGTGGCAAACCATGAAACGCCAGCAACACCGAAAACGGGGCGAACAAAACGGATGCAGGGAACGGCTCGAAGGCTATCTGTCGTGTCAGCAACGTCTTGCGCTCGCCGTCGCCTGATCCGAGTCGCCCAATTAACACGCCGTGAACCAGACCGATCCGTATTGGATGCTTCGTCCAGTTCACACACGTGGGGATGAGATCTGTTCTTGTTCGTCAGTTACTCGCCTCATTCTTCGCGAGTGCCTCACGCCGAACCCCATTTCGTGTGCGAGCTGTTTCTGTGAAGTCGAGCCGTATAGAATCGGGCTTCCAGCAGAGCTAGTCCAGCCTATTGCGCAGTGGCGAGGGCTATATTACTCGCTCTGGACGTTGTGGCTTGATTCAGGTCCATACGAGGAGTGGGCCACTGCGAGGCTGGGTGATCCACATGGAGCCGTGAACAGGAGAGGCATTGATCTGTGCAGCGAGTTGTCGAGAGTGTGCCTTCCCACGCTCTACTGGTGGTTTGTGCCCGATCCAGATTTACCCCGGACCGACTGCCCACTCTGCCACGGCAGTCTTGTGGAGTGGCCGACCAGACCCGTATTTGAGTGCCACGCTTGTGGCATCCTCACCTGAACATGACTCCAAACCAAATCATCGGCCAAACGAGGCCGAACCGTAGAGGGTGTCTTGCTGCGGGGGCGCGGCGATTCATGGTGGCGGTAGGAGGCCGGTGAGGATCTGGAGGACTTGGTCTCGCGAGGGGACGCCGGGTTGGCCGATTTGATCGAAGGGGTAGAACTTGAGGGCGGCGGCGGCTTCGCTTCGAGCGGCGGCGGTGGGGAGGCCGGTGTGGGCGGCTTTTTCGACGAGGGCGTGGGCCAGGGTGGCGAGCAGCCAGCTGGGGCCTGGATCGGTGGCGACGACGCTGCGGAGCGTTTCGTCGGCGAATTTTGCGGCGCTTGCTGGATCGGGGCCGAGTGCGAGGGTGAGGGCGAGGAAGGCGGTGGATTCGAGGTGCTCGCTGGCGCGGCGTTCGAGATCGCGAACGTCGGCGAAGGCGGTGGGAGCCGAGAGACCGGTGCGTTGGGTCAGGGCTTGGCGGAAATGCTCGGCGGCGGTGAGGACGACGGCGTCGGGGGAGTCGGGATGGCGGAGCCGGGTTTCGAGCCAGGCACGTCCGAGGTCCTGATGAATGGCGGCCCAGACGGTGGGTTGAGATTCCTCGGAGGCGATGCTCAGGGCGGTGGTGAGGGTCTCGCGCGCTTGCAGCAGTTGCGGATCGGTTTCGGCTGGTGCGGTGCCGGGCAGGCAGGCCTGACGGAGCTGGACGCGGCCGAGGAGCCAACGCGCGGCGGTTTGAGCAGCGGTTTGAGCGGCGGGATCGGCGGGAGGGGTGAGGGCGAGCCAGCGGTGGAGGGCTGCCTGTGCGCCTTGGAGTTCGGCGGCAATGTTTTCAGGATGGAAATTGGCGAGGCCCCAATGCCAGAGGGCGAGGTCGGCCTCGATGATGCGGCGAGATTCGGCGGCGTGGGGGGGGAGGAGATCGAGCGCGTGGTGCAGGGCGACGGGGACGCCGGACTCGCCGATGCGCCAGAGGGCATCGGCTCGGCGATGCCAGGCGTGGGCGCGGGTCTCGGGAGGGAGAGTGGGGGTGGAGGCGATTTTTTCGAACAGCGCGGCGGCGAGATCGAGGTTTCCTGCGAGCAGGCGGCCTTCGGCTTGGTAGGTCAGATCGGAGGCGTTGACGGCGCGGCGGACGAGGCCTTTCACGCCGGCCGTGGTGATGCCGGCGCGTACGGCGAGGCCCTCTTGGATCTCCCAGAGCGGGGTGTCGTTGAGGGCGATGCCTTTCTGGAAATCTTGCTGCCGCCAGCGTTCCTCCTCCCAGAGGAGACGGGAGAGGCCCATGCCCTGGGGGATGCCGTCATCGTGGGGTCGCAACCACCAGGCGAGCCCTACGAGGGTGAGGAGCAAGCTCACAATGACGATCCCGACGGTGCGCCGTGTGGAGGAGTCGAGCGGGTTCATCAGGCGTCATGCTACGGAGAAGCGGTGCTTTGTGCAACTGGACGGGAGGCGGGTGTCGGGGCG
>JAGRPD010000009.1:60580-80900 GCA_020439875.1 Verrucomicrobiales bacterium | reverse complement strand
GCCAGTCAGCAGCACGGGCGCGGTGGATTGCAGCGCCACCAGCTCGATCTGCTCGATCATTTTATTGAAGGCTGCGTTGCGAGTGGCGATGCCGCTTTTCAGGAAGTCGAGCGACTGCTCCTGCTCCTCGGCGAAGCGCGTGGCGAGGCGGTCGTACTTCGAGAGGTCGAGGTCGATGATTTCGTAGCGACCGAACGCGGGCACGTCGCGCCCTTCCTTGCGTGGCGGCGCGGTCTGTAGCAGGCGCGCGGGCAGGTAGCGTGCCTCGGTCAGCAGGAACCAGCAAATTTGCGCCACGTGGGTGCCGGTGGTGAGATGCACCAGGTAGTCCTCGCGCTCCTGGAAGCGGTAGCTGCGGGCGAAGTCGTAGAGCGCCTCATAGACCTGCTGAAAATCCCACGGGTCGGCGATGTTCAGCTCATGCAGTCGGACTTCGGTCTCCGGTGACACGGCCCGAATGTCCGCAACCACTTGGTCTGCCAACTCGCGGAAGCGCCCGTCCATCAGCAGTTCCAAACGCCGCACCGACAGATCCGTCTGCTGGCACAAAGCCACCGTTGGCCGCCACCGCAGCCAGCGCGATGGCCCCTCACCCCGATCCAACGTGGTGCCCAGAAATCCAAAAACCACTGTGCCATCGGCAGTCATTCCGTGAAAGCGTAGCATGACTCGCTGAAAAGATAAAATAGTATCTTAAGGGCGATAAAAATCGGGCTTTTTTGATGAGGTCATCAAACGGCAGTGTTCGTCAAAGAAATTTAATCAATTGTTGTTCAACGTTTTATGACGGCTTTCGATTCGGTTTGGCACAGTTGGCACGGAGTTGGCATTATCTTTTGGTGACTCTGAGTCCAAGCCAAATCCGGCATCGCTGGAGTCTGGCCCATCGATGCAGCGTCAATTGTCAAACCAATGGTAATGCAGGGGTTCGACTCCCCATCCAAAACGCTTCCCGGTCGGTCGGGGCGAAGATCGGTTCGAGCCGATTGACGCAACGGTCCATCGGCCTTGCGAACGGGACGTGAGACGTGGCGAAGGTCGCCACGATGGTTCACCCCTGTTCCCGCCTTCAGGCCGCTGGCCGATCGGGGAGCCAAATTTCATTCACCTCATGAATCTCTATTTCTATCCTTCTCGCGTCGTTCGCGCCATGGCGTATGATGTCTCCGACCATGAAGCAGTGTTGCTGCTGCGGTTTGGCAGCTTTGTGCGTCAGCTTAAGCCTGGACGACACCGGTTTTGGCGTGGCGGCCTGAGCCTGCTGCGAATCGACACCCGGGCTCAGACCGTGGTCGTGCAGGGACAAGAAGTCCTCAGTGGCGACCAAGTGCAGCTCAAGCTCACCGCAACCGCAGAGATTGCCGTCGTCGATTCCGTGAAACTATGGCGGGCAGCGCAAGACGCTGGCGCTCTCCTCTACGCCGCGCTTCAGCAAGCGTTGCGGGACCGTGCTGCGGCTTGCGGCGCGGAAGAATTTCTTCGGCAAAAGGCAGGACACGGCGAAGCCCTCCGCGCCAGCGTGGCTGACCGTGCGTCAGCCCTGGGCATTGAGGTGCGCAGCTATGATGTCCGCGATGTGATGCTACCCGCTGACTTGAAGCGCAGCTTTGCTTCGGCTCTCCAACAGCGCCAGCTTGCGCAGGCGGAGCTTGAAAAGTCTCGTGCCGAAACGGCTTCGCTCCGGTCGCTGGCCAACGCCGCCAAACTGCTGCGTGACAACCCCGAATTGCTTCAACTCCGCTGGCTGCAAACGCTCGAAACTCTTGGGGCGGAGAAGGCGGGAGACCTGGTGCTCGATTTCGGCAAACTGGATCTGCTCCGAGCACCGCGTTGAGCGCCTTATCAACTCATCACCCGATTCATTCGCTCAGCTCAATTTTGAAAAATTCATAGTCATGTCCAACTCACCCTTCCACATCACTGGCGAAGCCGAGGCATTCCTTCCGGCTCGCGACAACGCGGGAAAGCCGATCACGGTCATTGGGACCGAGGCGATCCGTTCGACGTTTGATGCGTTCTGCATTGAGCAGGCGCTCAATTCGCGCTCGGCTCCGGGCGTGACCGACCTCGTGCTCAATCCTGACGCACACGCCGGATACGGCGCGCCGGTGGGATGCGTGATGGTTTCGCCAACGCACATCTATCCGGGTCCGGTGGGCGTGGACATCAAGTGCTCGATGTCGCTGCTGCAGATGGATATCCCGGCGGACGAGATCGCCGACAAAACGATTCGCCGTCGTTTGATTGAGGCCATCACCGAGCGCACGCCGACCGGTGCCGGACGCGGCCAGCGCGAGGCGAAAAAATCGCGCCGCGTGTCGGCGGATCTCGGCGTGCAAGTGTGTACGGAAGGGGCGAGCGCGGCGGTGTGTGAAGCTTTGGGAATCCCGCCCGATTGGGCGCAGCGCTGCGAAGACAGCGCGCACTTTGGCCATGACGGCAATGTTTCGACGCTGATGGAGCGGCTCGACCGCATCCGTGCGTTCAACGGGATGCCGAACTTCGAGAACAAGATGACCCAGCTCGGTTCCTATGGCGGAGGCAACCACTTCGGTGAGTGCGAGGTGGTGCAGCTTGCCGACGATCCGGCGATGCGGGCGACGGCGGAGGTGTTTGGTCTGCGCGATGATCGGGTGGCGTTTTTGAGCCACTGCGGATCGCGCGGGTTCGGCAACATCCTGGCGCAGCGTCAGTTCAAGGCGCTGGAAGGTTTCTTCAACACCTGGGGCCTGCCGTATCCGGGTGCCGACAAGCAGCTGGTCTATGCGCCGCTGGGAACGCCGGAAGCCAACGCTTATCTGGATGACATGGCGCTGGGCGCGAACTTCGCGACGGTGAACCACATGCTGATCAATGCACTGGTGTTGGAAGCCTTCCAGGAAGTGCTGCCCGGATCGAAGGGCCATCTCGTTTACTTCATCAGTCACAACATCGCGCGCCAGGAAGTGCTCAACAACCAGCCCGCCTGGGTGCATCGCAAGGGAGCGACGCGCGCCTTCCCGGCCGGACATCACGCGCTCAAGGAAACGCCGTTTGCCGATACCGGTCACCCGATCCTGCTGCCGGGAAATCCGCGCGACGGCTCGGTGGTGATGGTGGCGAAACCGGACGCGGCGAAGAGCTGTTACAGCGTGAATCACGGCGCGGGCCGCTGCATGGGCCGCCGCGCGGCGGCGCGCACGCTGGACCAGCAGGCGGTCGATGCGGACTTCGACACGCACGACATCTTGTTCAACAGCCGCAAGTATCCGATCGACGAGGCCCCCAACGCCTACAAGGACTTCCATGAGGTGCTGCGCAGCGTCGAAGCCGCCGGATTGGCTCAGCAGGTCTGCAAACTGAAGGCGCGTTTTGTGATCAAGGATGCAGCGGAGGCGGATGATTGAGCGGCTTTGGCATGTCCCTCCACCTGCCTTTTCCACTCTTCCGCAGTCAGTGGCTCTTGAGTTTCGAGGATGCGACGGATGCGCAACCGATCTTCTCGGCTAATTCGCTCTGGATCTGTCACGATCTTTTCCACAGACGGAACCTATATCTTTGCCAGACTTTAAACAAACATGAAATCCACCCCACTCCTCCAACTCTCCGGTGAAGCCGGGGGCGGGCAGATTTTGCGGTCGGCGCTGGCGCTTTCGATGATCACGGGGCGGCGGTTTCGCATCACGAAGATTCGCGGGAAGCGGCCGAAGCCGGGGCTGATGCGGCAGCATCTGACCTGTGTGAAGGCGGCGGCGGAGGTGTGCGATGCGGCGGTGGACGGGGCGGAGTTGGGATCGCAGGAGCTGGTGTTTGCGCCGGGCAAGGTGGCGGCGGGAGACTATGCGTTTGCGATTGGCAGCGGTGGCAGCACATCGCTGGTGCTGCAGACGCTGCTGCCGGCGTTGTTGCAAGCCGATGGCCCGAGCACGGTGCGGATCGAGGGTGGCACGCACAATCCGCTGGCACCGCCGTTCGAGTTTTTGGCGGAGTGTTTTCTGCCAGTGCTGAAGACGATGGGGGCGACGGTGGAACTGACGCTGGAGCGGCCGGGTTTCATGTTGGCGGGCGGCGGGGTGCTTCACGCGGCGATCACGCCGGTAAAGAAGTGGAAGACGCTGAAGCTGCGGGAGCGGGGGGCGCTGTTGGAGGGCGGTCTGCAGGGGCGGATTGTGCACGCGCACTTGGAGCGGGCGATCGGTGAACGCGAGATCGCGACGCTGGTGCCGATGCTGGAGTGGGATCGGAGTCAGTTTGAGTGGGTGGATGCGAACTCCAGCTTGGGGCCGGGCAATGCGGTGCTGCTGCGGGCGGCCTACGAGCAGGTGACGGAGATTTGCAGCGCGGTGGCGCAGCAGGGTCGCAGTGCGGAGAAGGTGGCCGGTGCGGTGGCGAAGGGGATGAAGGCGTATTTGGCGAATGAGGCACCGGTCGGGGTTCACCTGGCGGATCAACTGCTGCTGCCGATGGCGCTGGCGGGGAAGGGGGAATTTCACACGTTTGCGATCAGCGAGCACGCGCGGACGAACATGGCGGTGATCGAGGCTTTTCTGGAAGTGAGCTTTGAGGTGACGGAGCTGGAGCGTGGGGAGAAGCGGGTGAAGGTGAGGGGCCGATGAAAAAGGCGAAGGCGAAAGGATCGAGTCTGATCTCGAATGATCGATTGAGGAGCGTGGCGGATGATTTACCTTGATGTCTCTCCCTGAGTTTGAGGGGCTTCTGCCCCTGGTTTTTTCCTCCCGATCTCCCGCATGCCCCATCTCTCAACAATGCCCGATCCGGGGGAGTTGACTTCGGATTGGCAACTCCACGTGGTCCGCTCCAGTGCGGAGATGGAGGCGTTGCGGCCGCATTGGGATGAGTTGCTGGAGCGCAGTGCCTGCCCGAGTCCGTTCAGTCGTTGGGATTGGTTGTGGCGTTGGCATCAGCAGTTTCGGGACGAGCACGAGTTGGCCATCGGCGTGGCGCGGGATGGGCGGGGAGAGGTGCGCGGCATTGCACCGCTGATGCTGCGCCGTGGGTCGTCCGGTGGGCGGCGGTGGATGCGGCATCTGATGCAGCTGGGGGGAGAGGGACCGGTGGTCGGAGAGAGGCAGGATTGGCTGGTGGCGCGGGGAGATGAAGCGGAGGTGATGCCGGTGCTGTGCCAGACGTTGGGGCGTTTGCGCCGGGAGTGGGACGCCATTTTGCTGCGCAAACTGCCGGCGGAATCTCCCCTTCTGCCCTACATGCGGGCGGTGTTGCAGAGCGAGGGGAGCGCCGCGAGGCAGCTCTACGCCAGCTCTTGCCAGATCTGCCACCTGCCGCCGAGCCTGGAGGCTTACGAGGCTACGCATAGCAGCCGCTGGCGGAGGAATCTGCGGAATCGCTGGCGGGGCTTGATGGAAGACCATGCGGGTGGCGTGGGCCTGGTCTCGGCTGACGATGATGTGGCAGCGAGGGTGGATCAGTTTTCCGAGTTGCATCGCCAGCACTATCCCGATGGGCGCAGCTCATTTGTCGAAACCCGAGCCTGGGAGTTTCATCGGGGTTTGGCGGTGGATTGGTTGCGTGAGGGGCGGGCTTCGATGCCGTATCTGACTTCGGCGGGTCGATTGATTGCGGCGCTTTATTGCCTGAAGGAGGGGGAGACGATGTATCAATATCAGATGGGTTGGGAGGCGACGTTTTCGAAGCTATCTCTGGGTTACTTGGTGATGAGGCATGGTTTTGATGCGGCGATTCGCAGCGGGGTCCGAACCTACGATTTGCTGCCGGGCGAGGCGGGGCGTTACAAGGCGGAATGGTGTCCGGAGGTGCGATGGGTGCTGGATTGGGAGGCGTTCCGTCCGGGCAGTGCGCGGGCGTTGCTGTTTCGGGGGATGCGGGGTTTGCAGCGGCTTGCGCATCGCCGTGCGCCGGTGGGGGCGGCTGCCGCGCCGGAGGGTGAAGAGGTAGGTTGAGGCGGGATCGAGGCCTGGCCTTGCCCCTGGGACAAATGGTGCTAGGGTGCGGACTTCTTCAAAATTATGGCCCTCGCACCTGTTACCACTGTTTCTGGCACCGGCGTTTATGTTCCCGGCGCTGATATCGATACGGATCGCATCATTCCTGCGCGCTTCATGAAGTGCGTGACGTTCGATGGGCTGGGGGAATTTGCCTTTTACGATGTGCGGAAGGATGCGGAGGGCCACGACCGGGTGCACCCGCTCAATGAGGCGCGATTTGGGGGGGCGAGCATCCTGCTGTCTGGCGCGAATTTTGGCTGCGGCAGCTCGCGGGAGCATGCGCCCCAGGCGCTTTATCGCTTTGGATTCCGGGCGATCATTGCGGAGAGTTTTGCGGAGATCTTTTTTGGCAATTGCACCACGCTGGGCATCCCCTGTGTGTGCGCGACGGCGGAGGACATCGCGGAGCTGGCGGCTGCGGTGGAGGCGGATCCGAAGGTGGAAATCAAGGTGGATCTGGAAGCTCAGCGGGTGTTTTTTGGCGAGCGCAATTTCACGATCGTGATCCCTGAAACGGCGCGCGAGGCGCTGACGAGTGGCAAGTGGGACCCCATCGCGGAGCTGCTGGAAAACAAGGCGGCGGTGCACGCGCGGATGCAGGCGCAGGGTTGGGTGGAGTGAGGCGGGGCGCGCTGGTGACCTGCTGAAAATCGGCAACCCGAGAACGGCCCTCTATTTTGGATCCGATCTACGTCATTGGGCATCGCAATCCGGATACGGATGCGATTTGTTCGGCCATCGGGTACGCGGCTTTTCTCCGCGATGTGCGGGGCATGGATGCGGTGGCGGCCTGCTGTGGAGAGCTGTCGGTGCGGACCAACTGGGTGCTGCAGCAGGCGGGGGTGCCAGCTCCGAAGCTGCTGCTGGATGTGCGGCCGACGGCGGCGTCGATCTGCCGCCGGGAGGTGCTGACGGCGGCCCCGGAGGAGACGTTTCTCTCGGTGTATCGGAAGATGATGGAGCGCAGCTTTCGCTCGATCCCGGTGGTGGATGCGCAGGGGCGGCTGCTGGGGCTACCGGCGCTGCAGGATCTGGCGCAGCTGTTTTTGCCCTCCACGGCGGACATCGCGGATGATGCGGTGAATCGGGAGACGCGCACCAGCCTGCGCAATGTGATGACGGCGGTGCAGGGGGAGATTTGCGGGGCGGAGGAGGGGCTGGATGAAGGGCTGGATCTGCTGCTGGTGGTGGCGGCTTCGGGGGTGGAGACGTCGCGCTCGCGGGCCTCACGCTTCCCAGCGCGGCGGGTGGCGATGGTGACGGGGGACCGCCCGGAGATCCATGCGCTGGCGATCGAGATGGGGGTGCGCTGCCTGATCGTGACGGGTGGATTCCGGCCTTGGGACAGCATTTTGCAGCAGGCGCGGGAGAAGGGTGTGGCGGTGATCTGCTGCCGGTTTGATACGGCGAGTGCGTCTCAGTTGATTCGTTTTTCGAGGCCGATCGGGGTGGGTCTGTCGGATGACTACCTGGCATTTGGCGCGCGCACGCCGCTGCAGGAGCTGATGCATGCGGTGCAGCATTCTCACCAGCCGTTGTTTGCGGTGGTGGATGAGGAGTCCCGCCGTCTGGTGGGGGTGTTTTCGAAGTCGGACCTGATCGATGTGCCGCGCCAGCGGCTGGTGCTGGTGGATCACAACGAGTTTGCGCAGGCGGTGGCAGGGGCGGATGAGGCGGATATTTTGGAGGTGATCGATCACCACCGTCTCAGTGGCAATCTGCGCAGCAAGGAGCCGATCCGTTTTCTCAATGAGCCGGTGGGCAGTACCTCGACGATCGTGGGCATCATGTACCGGATGCAAAATGCGACGCCGAGCAAGAGCACGGCGATCTGCCTCTGCGCGGGGCTGATTTCCGATACGCTGCATCTGACGTCTCCGACGACGACGAACACGGATCGCGAGATTTTGGAGTGGTTGAGTGGCATCGGGGAAATCGATAGCCGACAGTTTGTGCAGGATTTCTTTGCGGCGGGTTCGATGCTGCGGGAGCAGACGCCGGAGCGGGCGCTGGAGAGTGACCGCAAGGTGTTTGAGGAGAATGGCTGGCACATCAGCATCTCGCAGATCGAGGAGCTGGGGCTGGATGAGCTGTGGAAGCGGGAGACGCATCTGCGGGAGGCGCTTGAGGCGCTGCTGGAGAAGCACAGCCTGCACTTCGCCTGCCTGATGGTGACGGACATCACGCGGCATCACAGCGTGCTGCTGACGGCGGGGGATCCGCGGATCATCGAGCAGATCGGGGAGGATCATGCAGCGATCCGGCCGCAGGTGTTTGACCTGCCGGGGGTGGTGAGTCGGAAGAAGCAGCTGTTCCCGTACATGAGCCATGTGGTGACGAAGCTGGCCGCGCCGGTTTGAGCCAAGTGAGCCCAAGTGGCGAGTTCAGGCGGTGCCTTCACGGGCTTGGCGACGCCAGGCGGCGGGGGTGAGGCCGAGGTGTTGTTTGAAAATGGCCCCGAGGTACTCCTGATGCTGAAAGCCGGCGCGTTCGGCGATGTCGATGAGCGGTAGGGAGGTCTCTCGAAGCAGATATTGCGCGGTCTTGAGGCGCTGGCGGATGAGTTCTTCATTCAACGTGCGGCCGACCACGTGGCGAAAACGGCGCTGCAAGACGCTGCGAGAGATGCCGACGGCGGCGGCGAGTTCGTCGATGCGCAGGCGCTCGACGGCGTGGCGGCGGATCAGCCGCAGGGCATGGGCGACGGCGGCGTCTTCGACGGCGGTGACGTCGCTGGAGTGCCGGGTGACGAGGCCGCGCGGCGGGATGAGGATGGGCGTGGCGGGAGGATGCTCGCCAGCCATCAGGCGGCCGAGCAGGGCGGCGGCTTGGTAGCCGACCTGGGCGTGACCGGGCCAGATGCTGGAGAGGGGCGGGTTGCAGACATTGCAGAGAGGCTCATCGTTATCGACGCCGAGGACGGCGATCTCATCCGGCACCTGCCGACCGGCGCGGCGGCAGGCCTCCAGCAGGAGGGAGCCGCGCTGGTCGCTGCATACCATCACACCGCACGGCGGTGGCAGGGTGCGCACCCAGGCGGTGAGGCTCCGCAGATGGGCCTCCCAGGAGGTGTCATCTTTTTCATGACGTGGCTCGTCGCGGGTGTGGACCTCGTAGCCGTGGCGGTGCAGCGCACGGGCAAAGGCGGCCTGCCGGGCGGCGGACCAATTTTCTCCCGAGAGACCGAGGTAGGCAAAGTGGCGCAGGCCGCGCTCCAGCAGGTGGTCGGCGGCCATTTCTCCGATGGCGGCGTCATCGACGTGGACGAGGGGGAAGGCGCTGTCGGGCACGACGCCGAGCACATCGACCACGGGAGCGCCGGTGGCGGCGATGGCGCGGGCGAGGGCAGGCGTCTGCACGCGGGCGATGATGCCATCTCCCCGCCAGGCGGCGAGCCAGCGCGGGGGTTCATCCTCCAGCGCGCGGGGTTCGTGATGCAGGGACCAGGGGCGGTGCTCGCGGACGTAACGGGCGATGCCCTGGAGGATGTCCCGCCCGGAGCCGAGGGAGGTCTCGACGAGGAGGGCGACTTGCGGGATGCGGGGCATGGCGGCGGGCGGTTGCCGCAGGGCGGGCGCTACGGAGTGGGGATCTCGTTGAGGGTGTAATAGGCCACGGGATGCAGCAGCGGTAGTCCGGCGCTGGAGCGCAGCCCAGGCAGATGCAGCTCGTGGACGTGACCCTGGGTCAGGGGGGAGACGGTGAGGCGGACGGAGCGGCCATCGGGCGCGACTTCGGCCCGGGTGATCTGGGGGATGACCTCATCGATCTCCTCACCGCCGTATTGCTCGCGATAGGCGTAGGTGAAGGCGCGGGCGGAGTAGCTGGTCAGGGCAGAGGCGGTGGAGGGATCCACGGGCTGCGTGAAGCTGAGGAGGAACCCCTCCGGCTGGGCCCGCATCTCGTGAATCTCAAACGGCGTCTCTCCCGTCCAGGTGAGTTTTTCAAAGCAGTAGGGCTGGCCACCGCGGGCTCCCCAGCCGCGATCGCTGCCGCCGACGTAGAGCTGGCCGTCGGCATCCATGCGCCCGCCGATGAGGCCGCTGGAGAAGCCCTGACGAAAGGGAAACACCGCTCCCTGGCGGATGCCGTTGACGGTCTCGAGGAAGATGCGGCTGACGTTGCTGTGGCTCTGGTCGCCGACGAAAAGCTGCTCTTGGAAGGGGCCGAAGCGCCCGCCGCTGAGATCGCAGGCGATGAAGGTGGGTGAGTTGCCGATCTTGCCGTGCACCAGATAGACGGCGGGTGGCAGGAGTTCCGGGATGCGCGCGCGCTCAGCCAGCATGCGGTCGGGGTCGCCGCCGGGGCGCTTGTCTTTGCGGGAGCGTTCGCCTTGAAAGGCCTCGGGGATGGGATCGATGGGACGGGCTCCCATGTTGGGGGCGAGGTCGTACCAGACATTGCCGGCGGGATGTCCCTGGAAGCGCCCTGGCACGGCGTGTTGGAGGGTGGAGGAGCCGTGCCAGGGTCCTTGATTGTCGGTGAAATAGGCCTCCCCCGCAGCATCGAAGCCGATGCCACCGGGCGAGCGTACGCCGCTGCAGGTGGGGAGGAGGGTGCCATCGGGCTTGATGCGCAGGATCCAACCGCGAAAGGGCACCTCGCTGGTGAAGGATCCGGTGAGGCAATGCGCGGTCCAGAGATCGCCCTGGCGGTCGAAGGTGGAGCTGAAGCTGTACTCGTGGTAATTGCCCGAGACGCCCCAGGCATCGCAGAAGTTCTCGAACTCATCGGCGCGGCCATCGCCGTCGAGATCGCGGATTTTCAGCACCTCATAGCGCGTGGTGGCGTAGAGGGCGCCGTCCCGCCAGGCGAGGCCCAGCACCTCATGCAGGCCGGAGGCAAAAAGCTGAAATCGCACGGCGGTGGCAGGTGTGGCGTCCGCACCACCGACCAGCCAGATCTCACCCCGGCGGGTGCCGAGGGCCAGTTTCCCTTCCGGCAGCAGCTCGATGGAGCCCACCTCCAGGGCGGTGTCGGCCGGTGTCTCAAAGGAGGTGATGGTGTAGTAATCGGCCTCTTGAGGATCGGCGGCGGTGCTGAGGACGATGAGGCTGAAAAGCAGGAGCAGGGACTTCATGATCGGGTATGGCGGAGACGCTGAGAGGGGAGTGGGCGCGTTCATTTGAGCCAGGAGTAGGTGAGGGTGACGGAGCCCTGCCGGGCAGGAATGGTGAGGCGACCGTGAGCGAGGTCCGCCTCCGCTCCATCAACGGTGAGGCGCAGTGTTTCCGGACCGAGGATCCAGGCCTCGCCCTGCGGAGTGATGGGGATTTCCGCTGCGATCAGCCAGCGCGCGGTGGCGGGTGGATCACCTTTCATCGTCACGGTGCGGCGGATTTTTCCGTCGGTCGTTTTGCCATCGCCCTCAGCTTCAAAGTGGTCCTCCACCGTGACGCCGCGCCAGGCGTAGAGAAAGGTGGGTTGGCGCGCTGCATCCAGGCTGAAGCCGAGCCAACGCAGATCGGGCGCGCGGCCATAGGCATCGGTGCGCGGCCATTCGGCATCGGCTGTAGGCAGCTCCGCCAGCGCCACCCATGTCGGTGGCGCGGGGCTGACGACGTCGTAACCGAGCGGAGCCACATGGCCGCCGCCGCGGCTGTTCCAGTGCTGGGAGGCATCGATGAAAGCGCCGCGCCAGAGCAGAGCTAGGTTCATGCTTTCCGCGCTCCAGGCCAGGTTCAGCCCACCGGGAAAACCCACCGCGTTGCCGCGATTGCCCGCACCTTGGATGAAGTTGCGATACAGGATCGGCTCGGAGGTGGGCGTCAGCGTGATCGGTGGAAAATCGCGCTTTTTGTTTGGCTCGCCTTTTTCCCAATTCTTCGGTGCCCAAGTGGAAAGCGCCGTCGGGGCGGTGCGGGCTCCTTTCCAGCCGAGGAAAAGCTCGACTCGGCCGCGATACTGAAAGTAATCCAGCCGGACGCGGTGGGGACCCTCTTTGAGTTGGACTTTGGCCTCCTGAATCGTGGCGGGATGGATGCCGTCCAGATCCAGCACCACCTGGTCATCAATGCGGAGGCGCGCCCCATCATCGCTGGCCAAGTAAAAGGCGTAACTGCCCGTGCGGGGTGCCTGCAAGATGCCCGTATAGACCACGCCGAACTCGTTTTTGTAGTCGTCGAGGGCGATGTCGATCAAACCCTCCGGCAGCGGCCCTTCGCGGTGAGGTTGTAGGGCGTCGAAGTCGGGCAGCCGTTTCCAGGATCCGAGGTACATTTTGAAAGCCAGCTGCTCCCAGCCCGGCGTCGGTGGCAGCACCTTCAGCACCCCGCGCATGCTGAGGGCGTGACCCGGAAAGGTGCAGACGAAGGGGTAGTCGGCCGGCTTTGACGGGGCGGTGAAGGTCAGGGTCTGACTCTCGTGCGGATTGAGCATTCGCGAGTGCGCCCAGATGGCCGGATCATCCGGCAGCCAATTGCGTTTCAGCGCGGTCTCGGCGTCCTCCATCTGCTTCAGGCTCATCGCAGCGGTGTCGGTGCCGGGCTGGCAAAAGACCAGGTTGTGTGGCAGGTCATCGCCATTTTCAAAACGGATCTCGACGGTCGAACCTGGCGTCACGACGAAGCTGTCCGAGTCGTACCGCATCTGCGCGGCGAGGGTGCGGAGGGTCAGCACGTGGTCGGCAGCGGCAGAGGCCAGCACCGGGCTGAAGAGAGCGAGGAAGACGAGAGAGCGCATGAAAAGAAGTCAACGCACCGCTCAGCGCGAGCTTTCCGAACCCCTACCAACCCCGCGCTTCAGCGAGAGGGTGGGGAGAACGCTAACGCCGCACCTCAAACCCGCCAAACTGCGCGCGGCAATCCCGCCGTGGTGCCCAACTGGCATCGCTGCCGCCGTGAAAGGTATTGAACAGCAGGCCATCGATGGCGTAACTCGGCGTGGCGCGGAAACGGAGGCCGGTTTGGTCGAGTTGGAGTTGCTCGGATTCATTTCCCAAAGTCGTCCATACCCGAATTTGGCCGTCCTTTTCCCCGGGACGATTGATCGTCACCTCGATGCGGATCGCGATGTCCCTGCCGATCGGGAAACGAAACGCCTCAGGGAAATCGAACTCATTCCCATACTTGCCCGGCTGATCCATGTGATAAACGTAGGCTTGCCCACGGCCTTCTTTGCGCCACATCAGCCTCACGGAAAATCCCTCCAGACCGTTGACTCGATCGCCACCGGTGATGGTCTTCGGGCCCCCGCAGAGCCCCGGCAGTTTGCCTCCCTTGTTGAAATCAAAACCTTCCTCGAACTGCAGCGTGTAACGCAGTTCCATCCTGTCCGCCCCCGGCAACGGCATGCGCCAGACCGCGCCGCCCAGGCCGGATCCGTGGCTGCCCTCGGGATACCGCACGCTCAGCCAGCGGTGCCCATCCCGGTCCACTCGCTCGACCCTGCCCTCCGAAATCACCGTCTCAAACGCGCACTGCGGCCAGTCCTGTTTCCAGTCGGCGATCGCGTACGCTCCGGGCGTGCCGCTCAGTTGAATCCGCTGAACTTCCTCCGCCTTCGCTGTCCCCGCAGCACTCCACGGCATCCCCACCGTGCTCGACAGAAGCACGGCGAGCCGCCAGCCTTTGCTCAGCCTCTCCTCCATGAAAAACAAGAATGTCGAGAGCCGCTCCGCGCGCAACACGAAGCGAGACTGCGATGGTTCCCCATCCCCGCGCTCCTCCGAGGCTGCCGACGCTACCCTGGCAGGTCTCAGTCGCGAAACCCCGGCACCTCTTCCGAATTGGACGATCCACCAAGAGTGAGGTGGACTAACTTGACTAACTGTGATTCGGCACGACTTTTGCCACCATGAAGACCATCACCACCCACGAGGCGAAGACGCACCTCTCGCGTTACCTTGCCGAGGTGGAAAAAGGAGTCTCCATCAAGATCGCGCGCGGCAAACAGGAGGTGGCGATGCTGGTGCCCATTCCTTCGGGCGAGAAACCGCCGCGCCCGAAGGTGGGGGAGACGCTTGACCCGCCGTTCGAAATCCCTGACTCCGCCTTCGCTCCACTGACCGAAGAGGAACTCAAGGAGTGGGGGCTGTGAGGTACCTGCTCGACACCTGCACTTTTCTCTGGTTGGCCCTGCCGCAGGGGAGGCTCTCGGCCTCCGCGAAGGCGATACTCGATGATTCGTCCAATGAGTTTTTTCTCGGCGACACAAGCGTCTGGGAAATTTGTTTGAAACACGGGGCAGGAAGACTGCCTCTTCCTGCGGAGCCTCGCGCTTGGCTGCCATCTCGTATGGCGTTTTTTCAGATCGCCAAGCTCCCCCTCACGCACTCCGCTTTCTACCGCAGCGGCGAGCTGCCACCTGTTCATGGCGATCCGTTTGATCGTCTCCTCGCCGCGCACGCGATGGAGGAGGGGCTCATCATTCTCTCTCCCGATGAATCTCTTTCGAAGCTGGGTGCGGCGCGGATGTGGTGACGGGTTTCTCCAGCGTCCAGCAATTGTGCTGGTGCCGGGTGCCGCGATTTGATAAGCAGCCGCGATGAAATGCTGTTTGTTGATCACGGCGACCGTCGCGGTCGCGACCGGTGCGCACGGTGCCGATGCCAGTGCGGTGGCTGACGAAGTGCGGGCTGCGATGAAGAAGGCAGCGCAGGCGTTCTGTGATCGAGCCGCTGCTCACGGCGGTTATGTTTACTACTACTCGCCCGATTTCTCCCAGCGCTGGGGCGAAGGTGTGGCCTCGGCAGATCAAATTTGGGTGCAGGAACCCGGCACACCTCTGGTGGGACGCGCACTGGTGGCGGCTCATGCGGCGACGGGTGATTCGTTCTATCTGGAGATGGCCGAAGCGGCGGCGGAGGCCCTGCTCTATGGGCAACTCGAATCCGGTGGTTGGACCAACTCGGTCGATTTCGATCCGAAGGGTTCGAAGGTCGCCCAGTATCGCAACGGCCGTGGCAAGGGGCGCAATTTTTCCACCCTCGATGATGGCATCACGCCGACGGCGCTGCGTTTTCTGATGGAACTTCACGCGGCTCAGGGACTGCCGAAAACAGGGGCGCTGGCGGAAACGATTCGCACTGCCATGGACGCGCTGCTGGCGGCGCAGTTTGATCATGGTGCCTTCCCTCAAGGTTGGCAGGGACCTGTGAGTGGGGGTGATGCGGCGAAGACCGCACGCTATCCGCAGCACGACTGGCGCACGGAGGGTCGCATCAAAGAGTATTGGGATCAGCCCACATTGAACGACAACACCTGCGGCTTTGTGGCCCGGCTGCTGATTCAGGCACACGCTCAGTATGGCGACGAGCAATGCCGCACAGCGCTGACAAAGCTTGGAGACTTTTTGATTGCGGCGCAAATGCCGTCACCTCAGCGGGGATGGGCGCAGCAGTACAATCTCGATATGGAACCGATCTGGGCGAGGGCTTTTGAGCCACCCGCCGTCGCTGGCCGGGAGTCGCAAGACGTGGCTGAGACGCTGATGGACATCGCCGTCGAACTGCGCGATGCCCGCTTTTTGAAGCCAATCCCCGCTGCGCTGGATTATCTTCGCGGGTCAGTCCTGCCGGATGGCCAGTTGGCGCGCTACTACGAACTGGAAACCAACACGCCTCTTTACATGGAGCGAGACGGTAAAGGCTATCGTCTCACCCACTCCGACAGCAACCTGCCGTCGCATTACGGATGGAAAGTGGAGAATCGGCTGGATGCTCTGAAGGCGCGCTATGATCGCATCATGGCCCGCCAATCGGAGCCCGCCGGGCCACCGCCCACGGACGCCGAAGTCCGTGCGCTGCTCGAAGAGTTGAATTCAGACGGCCTCTGGATTAGCCGCTACAATGGCGGCATGTTGGTCGGCCAGCCCAAGTGGCCCGAAGGCTTCGAGTTCCTCAGCAGCGAAGTGTTTGCCGAGAATTTGATGAAGTTGGCGCAGTATGTTGGAGGGAAAACCGAGTAGCTGCTCAGAAACAATGTTGCAGCAACACAGTTTGCAAAGCCTGATTTTGCGAGGTTTTGGCGTCGGAAAAGTGGTAAAAGGCAGCGCCGTCCTGGGCGCAGCTCCAGCCGCTGGTTCACTCGAACTTCCACTGTTTCACGCTGCGTTTGCTCGCCGGATCTTGGTAGTCGATCAGCGCGATGTCCACCGGACCGCGATCCACGGGGAGATGCAGGCGAATGAGCTGGGTCTCGCCCTCGAGCGGTAGTTCCACGGTGATGTCTTGCCAATCGGGGCTTGCTGCAAGGTCAAAGTCCACTCGCTGGCCTTGCTTGGGGAAATCCTCCTGGGCCAGGGCTTTCCAGCGCAGGGATCCGCTGCCTCCTTGCGGGGACCGCAGCCGCAGGTGCACCCGAACCGGTTCTGCGCTGCGCACCTGCGCGGTGCCGAGGAAGGGTTGGCGGACGTTGGGCTCGGCCGTGACGTGCAACACGCCGTCCGCCATGGCGAGGGTGCAGCCTTTGGGCACCAGTCCGGCCTCTGGGGCGCGGGCGCTGCGGGCGGCGGCGGCGTTGTAGGCGGGATTCGGTTTGGGGGCGAGGGCTCCGGTATCGAGCATGAATTGATCGATCATGGCGCTGAGTTCGGCGACCTTTTCTGGCATCTCCGCAGCGAGGTTGTGGGTCTCGCCGAGGTCTTCGCGGAGGTTGTACAGCTCCAGCAGATCGGGGTAATCCCGATGCGGCTCCCAGCGGCGGATGAGTTTGAAATCGCCCGCTCGCACGGACGCGGCGGGGATGAGATGGGGAAACCACGTGAAGAGCGCAGCCCGGTCCAGGTGGCCTTTTTGCTCCAGCACGGGCAGGATGGACACGCCATCGAGCACCTGCCCGGCCGGCGGTGGCAGGTGCAGGGCATCGAGCACGGTGGGATAGAAATCGATGGGGCCGACCACGGCATCGCTGACGGTATCAGGCGTGATGTGCCCCGGCCAGCGGACCATCAGCGGCACGCGTTGACCGCCTTCATAGATGCGGCCTTTGCCCTCGCGCAGAGGGGCGTTGTTGGTGGGGCCTTCCGCGCCCGCCCACTTGCGCCAGTCCCGCAGAAAGTCGTACTTCGGATGGCCCGGTTGGATCTTGGCCAGCTTGGTGTCGTCCTCGCGATTGCTGTGCACGTTGCCGCCGTTGTCGGAGTAAAAGATGAACAGGGTGTTCTCGGTCAGGCCCAGTTCCTCCAGCGTGTCCAAAATGCGGCCGAGGCTCTCATCGACGCTGCGCAGCATGGAGGCCATGATGGGGTTGCGCTGCTGGCCGCGCGGATCGGTTTTTTTGGCAAACTCGGCGGTGTAGGTCTCTTTGTGACCCCAAGGACCATGCACGCCGTATTGCCAGAGGTTGAGGAAAAAGGGCTCGTCCCGATGCTGGCGGAGGAAACGGATGGCCTCGTCGGTGAGGCGATCCGTGATGTATTCGCCCTCGGGACCGTCGGTGATGGTGCCGATGTGATTTTGCCCGTTGGGCCGTCCTTCAGGCTGGACGTGGTAGGGGGAAAAGTAGCTGGGCGGACCGGGGTCTGGCGCGCAGTGCCAAGCGGTCTCGAAGCCGTTGGCCTCCGGGCGGTTGGGAGGCAGCAGCCCGAGGTGCCACTTGCCGAAATGGCCGGTGCGGTAGCCCGCCTCACGCAGTACCTCGGCCAGGGTCACGATCTCGGGATCCAGGTAGTTTTTGCTGTTGGCGTAAATGAATTGGGCGTTGGGAGATGCCTTCTCGGGATAGGGGGAGGCGTCGGGTGCGGCCGGCGGCTGATGGCCGGAGGCGGAGGTGACGCGATGCCGGGCGGAATACTGACCGGAGAGGATGGAGGCGCGTGTCGGAGAGCAGAGCGGCACGGCATAGGCATCCGTGAAGCGCATCGACTGATGAGCCAGGCGCGTCATGTTGGGCGTCTCGTAGTATTGAGAGCCGTAGGGCTCCGAGTCCATCCAGCCCATGTCATCCACGAGGAAAAGGACGACGTTGGTCGGCTGGGCCGAAGCTGAAATCGTCAGCACCAGCAGGCTGAGGAGGAAAAAGAAGGGTCGGATCATGACAGCGAGTAAACCGCCTCCGTCATCCGCATGTTTCAGCGAAGCCGCCCGCTGGCGGCCACCGGGTCGGCCCCTTTCGAGACCTTACTGCATCAGGTGCCCGGTGTAGCCGCGACGCACCAGCTCCTCGTACGCGGCCCACACCTCGGGCGGGATATCCTGGGGGATTTGGAAGCCTTTTTCGGGATAAAACCGGATGCGCTGCAAATCTCCGACCAGGATCGGAAGCAGCACCTCTTTGGGCAAAAGCTCGTTCGGATACGTGTCCCAATCCAGGTCCGGTGAGGAAAGTCGAATGTCCTTGCCGGGCCACTGCTGCATGAAGGTGGCGTAGGCGCGTCGCTCCATGTACGGCTTTTGCACCACGATGAAGCGCGCCGGATCCATCCCATGCTGGGCCAGCAGCTGCCGACTGAAGACGATGTTCTCCCCGGTGTTCGTCGAGCGCGGCTCCAGCAGGATCGCCGCCTCCGGCACCCCCAGCGCCCGCGCGGCTTCGGCGAACACCTCCGCCTCCGGCCTACCGCCGAACAGCTCCCGCGTCAGCACTCCGACATTTCCGGAAAACAAAATTTTCGGAGCCAAACCCTGCAGCCACAGGCGCGCGCCATGCTCCGCCACCCGCACGTCATTGCTGCCCAGCACCAAAATGACCTCGCACGGCTCCAGCTCGTGCCCCATCCGCATGTAGTCCCACAGCAGCCGCGCCAGGTCATCGTCGCACATTTCCGTCATCTCGACATCCTGCGTCGGAACCGCCGATTGACAACCCCCCGCCGCACCCACTACACAAAGGGGCTACTTCTGGAATGAACCTGCCCAATCGCCTCACCCTCGCCCGCCTCATCCTGACGGTCGTCTTTGTGGCCTGCTTCCATCTGCCCGGCGGTTACGGATTGACCTCAGCCCTTCTCGTTTTTGTCGCCGCCTCCATCACCGATTATTTCGATGGCCACCTCGCCCGCTCCCAAGGTCTGGTGACCAATTTTGGCAAGCTGTTCGACCCCCTGGCCGACAAAGTCCTCATCACTGCCGCCTTCATCCTTCTGGTCGAGCGCGGCGATCTGCCAGCCTGGATCGCCATCCTCATCCTCTCGCGCGAATTTTGTGTCACCGGCATCCGCCAGATCGCCGCCACCGCCGGCGTGGTGTTGGCCGCAGAAAAGCTGGGCAAACACAAGATGGCCTGGCAGATCGTGACGGTCATCTATTTCATGCTGCGTGGCGCGGTCGAGGAGCCGCTCCTGCGCTGGCTGGCCCCGATTTTTTCTCCCCACTTGCTTGGAAGCCCCTGGGTCGCCGGATTCATCGTTGGGGTCACCACCCTCCTCACCATCGTCTCGGGCTTCAGTTACTTTTGGAAAAATCGGGCGCTTTTCAACGATGCCTGATCCCGCTGAAAATCCGCGGCTCCCCGCATCGTTTTTCCTCCCTGCTTTATGAACGCTGAATCCGCCGCCGCCGCCCTGAACCTGCCACCACCGCCCCCCAAAGGCGGCGTTTACCAGACCGTCGTCATCGTCGGCAAGACCGCCTATGTCTCGGGCCACGGACCCTACCTCGGCGAGGCCGGTTACATGAGTGGCAAAGTGGGCGCGGAACTGACGCTGGAAGAGGGCCAAAAAGCCGCCCGCCAGACCGGTCTCTCCATCCTCTCCAGCCTGCAGGCGGAGCTGGGCTCGCTGGATCGCGTGAAGCGCGTCATCAAGCTGCTCGGCATGGTGAACTGCCCACACGATTTCACCCAGCACCCCCAGGTCATCAACGGCTGCAGCGAACTCTTCGCCGAAGTCTGGGGACCGGAAAACGGCGTCGGCGCACGCAGCGCCGTCGGCATGGGCTCTCTGCCGGGAAACATTCCCGTCGAGATCGAAGGCATCTTCGAGTTGGCGGATTGATCCGACCGATCAAGACAGAGAACGGAGGTCCTTGGAGCGGCGGCACTGTCGCAGCTTCGGTTTGAATCGTGGCTTGCCAAAGGGTGGCGATCCCGAAAGGATTCGGCTCATGAAATGGATGGGCGCTTTGGTTTGGACGACTCTTCTCGCGACAGCGCAAGGGGAGGCGGGGTTGCGGGTTCCTGCGATGTGGGAATACACGGTGCCGTTGATCTCGCCCGAGGTGCGCGAGACCGAGCCCAGTCATGCGCAGAAGGATCCGACGGTGGTTTTCCATGACGGCAGGTGGCATGTCTTTATGACGGTGAAACTGCCGGAGCGCTCGGCGATTGAGCATGTTTCGTTTGCGGATTGGAAGGACGCGAATGCGAGTCCGCGCACGCTGCTGCCGCTGAGTGACAGTCCGTATTTTTGCGCGCCGCAGGTGTTCTTCTGCGAGCCGCATCAGCTCTGGTATCTGATCTATCAAGTGGGTGTGCCGGGGC